>JAVQXS010000108.1:0-5787 GCA_033578065.1 Thermoleophilia bacterium | reverse complement strand
TGCTTCCACCGCTTGCAGCGCAGTGGCTGCAGCCCCCGTCCAGCGATCGGCGGCCTCGGGCGCGTTGTAGTAGGCGGAGGAGATCCAGACCCCGCGCACCTCGAGCTCGCCCATCGTCTCGCCGTCCCAGGGCACGAGGCCCTCGGCGCCCCGGGCGCGGATCTCGACGAACGGCGCCGGGATGCCCTGCTTCGCGCGGTAGCGGTACTGCTCCTCGGCGGGGAGCTCGAGCTCGCGGAGCGTGAGCTCCGAGACCGTGCCCAGCGGGCACATCTCGGTCATGCCCCAGGCGTGGATGATGTGGAGCCCGTGGCGGCGCTCGAAGGCCTCGATCATCGACTGCGGGGCGGCCGAGCCGCCGACGACCATGGCGCGCACGCTCGAGGTGTCGTAGCGGCCGGGGTTCGTGTCGAGCTCCGCGAGGATCCCCATCCAGATCGTGGGCACGCCGGCGGTGATCGTGACCTGCTCCTGCTCGAACGCCTCGAGGAGGCTCGGCGCGTCGAGGTGCGGCCCGGGGAAGACCTGCTTCGCGCCGACGAGCGTGCACGTGAACGGGAATCCCCAGGCGTTGGCGTGGAACATGGGGACGACGGGGAGGACGCAGTCCTTCTCGGTGACGGAGAGGACGCCCGCCATCGCCGAGGCGAGCGAGTGGACGGCGATGGCGCGGTGCGAGTAGAGGGCCCCCTTCGGTCGGCCCGTGGTGCCGCTCGTGTAGCACATCGCCGCCGCGGCCCGCTCGTCGATGTCCCGGTCGGGGAGGTCCCCCGGCTCGGCGCTCGCGAGGAGGTCCTCGTACTCGATCGCGCCCTCGGGCGTCGGGCCGTCGCCGACCGCGACGACGTGCTCGAAGCCGACGCGCTCGCGGAAGCTCTCGACGAGCGGCCAGAGGACCTTGTCGGCGATGAGGACGCGGTCGCCCGCGTGGGTCGCGATGTACGTGAGGTCGTCGGGATGGAGGCGGAGGTTCAGCGTGTGCGTGACCATGCCGCCCACGGGGACGCCGACGTACGTCTCGAGGTGCTGGAAGTGGTTCCACATGAAGGTCCCGACCCGGTCGCCGTCCCCGAGCCCGAGCTCCCTGCGGAGCGCGGCAGCGAGCCGCTTCGCGCGCGGGGCGAACTCCGCGTACGTGTAGCGGTGCCAGCTGCGGTCCGGGAGGCGCGTCACGATCTCGCGATCGCCGAAGAGCGTCTCGCCGCGCCTGAGGATCGCCGGCACGTTGAGCTGGTAGTCCATGATCAGGCCGTCCACCGTCAGCCTCCTTCCCTCGTCGATTCGCTGCCGTGGCGCGCTCCCGGCTGTCGCGCCGCGACGACTGCGGGGTCAGGTCCCCTCCGTTGCGCGGGTGCGACGAGGGGGACCTGGCCCTCTGCCTCCGACGCGTCGAGGAGCATCGCCGCGATCTCGGCGCGGAGCCCGTTTCCCGAGGCGACGAAGCTCTCGATCCAGAGCGCGCGCTTGTACAGGCGGTGGAGGTCGTGCTCCCACGTGAACCCGATGCCGCCGAGCGTCTGCATCGCCGTCTCGCAGATGGCGACTCCAGCCTCCGCCGCGTGGGACTTCGCCGCTGCCGCCGCCACTCGGGCCTGCGGGTCGTCGGTCGCCACGCACCAGGCCGCCCAGAGCGCGAGCGAGCGTGCGAGCTCGAGCCGGGTGTATGCGTTCACGAGCGGGTGGGAGACGGCCTGGTAGACGCCGATCTTCTTCCCGAACTGCTCGCGCGTCGAGGCGTGCTCGAGACCGTACTCGAGGGCTCGGCGCGCGACGCCACACGCCTCGATCGCGAGCGCCGCGAGCGCCCGCGTCCGGATCGCCCCGAGGACGGATGCATCGGCGAGGCGACGGCCGACCTCTCCGCCGCGGACGACTCCGAGGGGCCGCGTGGGGTCGGTCGTCGCGAGCACCTCCCGCTCGAAGCCCTCGAGCTCGTAGATGCCGTCGCCGCCCACCACCGCCACCCGCTCGGCGGTGTCGAGGTCGCTCACGAGCGGGCCGAGGGCAAGCGTCCACGTCGCCTCCCCGGCCGCGACCTCCGCGCGGAGATCGGCCGGGAGGGCAGGCAGCGCGAGCGCGATCGTCGAGAGGTACGGGCCGTGCACGAGCGCGCGGCCGAGCTCCTCGAGGACGATCGCCTCCTCGAGGAAGGTGAGCCCGGCTCCGCCCTCCTCCTCGCGAACCGAGATGCCGGTCCAGCCGAGCTCGGCGAGCTGCGCCCAGGTCGGGTCGGGCGTCGCCTCGAGGAACTCGCGCGCCTGCTCGCGGAGCGCCTCCTGCTCGGGCGTGAAGGTGAAGTCCATCTCCTAGCGCGAGTAGGGGAGGCCGAGCACGCGCTCGGCGATGATGGTGCGGAGGATCTCCGAGGTGCCAGCCTCGATCGTGTTGCCTCGGCTTCGGAGCTGCTGGTGTTGCCAGTAGCCGCCATAGGGGGCGTTTCCCTCGGCGAGGGGAGCGTCGGGCCCGAGGAGCTCGAGCGCGAGCTTCGTCACGCGCTGGTTCGCCTCCGACCAGACGAGCTTCGAGATCGACCCCTCCGGACCGGGGATGCCCGTCTTCACGAGCTGTGAGAGCGAGCGGAGGTTCGTGAGACGGAGCGCCTGGAGCTCGATCCACTCGCGCGCGATCCGGTCGCGCTGCACCGGATCGGCGCCGCGGTCGCGCGCGAGCGCGCAGAGCTTCCGCACCTGCACCTCGAGCGTCGCCTGGAGCGCGAAGCCGAGGGTGCCGCGCTCGTGGAGGAGCGTCGTCATCGCGACCTGCCAGCCGCCGCCCACCTCTCCGAGGACGTTCTCGACCGGGACCTCGACTCCGGTGAGGAAGATCTCGTTGAACTCGGCCTCGCCGGTGATCTGACGCAGCGGGCGCACCTCCACCCCGGGGGCGTGCATGTCGACGATGAGGTACGTGAGCCCCGCGTGGCGGGTCGAGTCGGGGTCGCTGCGCGCGAGGAGGATGCAGAAGTCGGCGATGTGCGCGAACGACGACCAGACCTTCTGCCCGTCGACGACGAAGCGGCCGTCCTCGAGCCTCGCGCTCGTCCGCACGCCCGCGAGGTCGGAGCCGGCGCCCGGCTCCGAGAAGCCTTGGCACCAGATCTCCTCGGCCGAGAGGATCGGGGCCAGGTAGCGCGCCTTCTGCGCCTCCGTCCCGTGGGCCATGATCGTGGGGCCGGCCATGCCGAGCCCGATGACGCCGATGTGGGGAGGCGCCTCGGCGCGCGCCATCTCCTCGAGGAAGATCGCCTGGTACGTGTACGGAGCCCCGGCGCCGCCGTACTCCTTCGGCCAGGTGAGGCCGGCGTAGCCGGCCTCGTACAGCGCTCGGCTCCAGGCACGGAGCCGCGGGTCCTCGAAGCGAAGCGCTCCACCGCGGTGGCCGCGCAGCTCGTCGGGAAGGTTCTCCTCGATCCAGGCCCGGAGCTCGGCCCGGAAGGCGGCCTCCTCGGGGGTGTCCCGGAGATCCATCGAGCCGATGCTAACCCGTCTGCGGCCGCGAGACGAGGTCCCCGGCTGAGCCCGGGCGCGTTGCGCGCCTCGGCGGAGCCGAAGTAGGGTTGTACGTCCATGGCGCTCCTCGAGGTCCGGGACGTCACGCTGCGCTTCGGCGGGATCGTCGCCCTCGACGGCGTCTCGTTCGATGTCGAGGAGGGCCAGATCTCCGGCCTCATCGGCCCGAACGGGGCGGGCAAGACGACGGCTTTCAACGTCATCACCCGCCTGTACAAGCCCGATGCCGGCGACGTGCTCCTCGACGGCGCCTCGATCCTCCGTGTGCCTCCGCACGGCGTCGTCGGCAAGGGGATCGCGCGCACCTTCCAGAACCTCCAGCTCTTCCGGTCGATGACCGTGCTCGAGAACGTGCTCGTCGGGGCCCACGCGCGCGGCCGCAGGGTGCGAGAGACCGAGGCGCTCGAGCTGCTCGAGGTCGTCGGGCTCCGTCCGCTCGCAGACTTCCCGGCAGCCGCGCTCCCGTTCGGCACGCAGAAGCGGGTGGAGCTTGCCCGTGCGCTCATGGCGCGGCCGCGCCTCCTGCTCCTCGACGAGCCGGCGGGCGGCCTCAACCACGAGGAGGTCGCCGAGCTCAGCACGTTCATCCGCAGGATCCGCGAGGACTTCGCGCTCACGATCCTCCTCGTCGAGCACCACATGGGGCTCGTGATGAGCGTCTCCGACCATGTGAACGTCCTCAGCTTCGGGCGGAAGATCGCCGACGGGACACCCGCCGAGGTGCAGGCGAACCCGGCGGTGATCGAGGCCTACCTCGGCAGCGAGGACGAGGAGGTCGAGGCCGAGAGGCGGCAGGCGGCGTCGAGCGAGGATGGTCGGGAAGGGCCGGGCGCAGCGGAGGAGGAGGAGGAGGAGGGCCCGTGACGCTCCTTGAGCTCGACCGGGTGGCGGCGCGCTACGGGCCGGTGCAGGCGCTGCATGACGTCTCCCTCACGGTCGGGCAGGGGGAGATCGTCGCTGTCCTCGGCGCGAACGGGGCTGGGAAGACGACAACGCTGCGGGCGATCTCGGGCCTCGTCGCCCGCAGCGGCACGATCGAGCTCGACGGCAAGCCGCTGAAGGGCGGCCCCGAAGCCGCCGCTCGCGCTGGCATCGCTCACGTCCCTGAGGGGAGGGGCACGTTCGTCGACCTCACGGTCGTGGAGAACCTCCGCCTCGGGGCGTACGTCCGGCGCGACCGAGACGTCAAGCGCGATCTCGAGCGGATCACCTCCCTCTTCCCGTGGATGGCCGAGCGCGGCCGTCAGCGAGCGGGAACTCTCTCCGGCGGCGAGCAGCAGATGCTCGCCCTCGGCCGCGCGCTCATGAGTCGGCCCCGCCTCCTCCTCCTGGACGAGCCCTCGCTCGGCCTCGCCCCGATGGTCGTGCGCGAGTTCTTCCGGACCGTCCGCGAGCTCAACGAGCGCGAGGGGCTCACTGTCCTCGTCGTCGAGCAGGACGCACGGATCGCGCTCGCGATCTCCTCCCGCGCGTACGTGCTCGAGGTGGGCCGGGTCGCGCTCTCGGGGCCGAGCAGCGAGCTGCGCGAGAACGAGGCCGTCCGACGGAGCTACCTCGGGTACTGATGCTCGCGGCCTTCGACACCGCGTACTTCGCCCAGCAGGTCGTCTCCGGGCTCGCCTCGGGCGGGATCTACGCGCTCCTCGCGCTCGCCCTCGTCATCATCCACCGCTCGACCGGGGTCATCAACTTCGCGCAGGGGGAGATGGCGACGCTGTCCGCGTACATCTGCTGGGCCCTCGTCACGAGCCACGGCTGGGCGTACTGGCCGGCGGCGCTCGCGACGCTCGTGCTCTCCTTCCTCGGGGGCGTGGCGATCCACCGGGTCGTCATCCGGCCTGTCGAGCGGGGGAACGTCTTGCGCATCGTCATCGTCACGATCGGCCTCCTCATCGCCATCAACGGCTTCGTCATCTGGCAGTGGTCTGGCGAGCCCCAGCAGCTTCGCAGCCCGTTCGGGACGGACATCGTCACGATCGGGGAGGTCGCGATCCTCGAGCATGACATCGGGTCGCTCGCGGTCGCGCTCGGAATCGTCCTCGCGCTCTGGCTCTTCTTCCAGTACACGAAGGTCGGGCTCGCGCTCCGCGCGACGGCGGTGAACCCGGAGGAGGCGCGCCTCGTCGGCGTCCGCGTGAGCTGGATGCTCGCCCTCGGCTGGGGGCTCGCGGCCATGCTCGGCGCGGTCGCGGGGCTCCTCACCGCGCCGATCGTCGGCCTCGACCCGAACATGATGTTCGCCGTCCTCATCTACGCCTTCGCCGCGGCCGTCCTCGGG
>JAVQXS010000107.1:0-5794 GCA_033578065.1 Thermoleophilia bacterium | reverse complement strand
CGTCATCGGATGCCTCCGACGGGCGCGTTGCAGAACTCGACGTAGTCGACGTACTCGGTGATCGTCGGCGACTCGCCGCAGACGGGACAGGACGGATCGCGCCGCACCGCCACCTCCTCGAGCGTCGTCGCGAGCGCGTCGAAGAGGAGGAGCCGGCCGACGAGCGGCTCCCCGCGTCCGAGGACGAGCTTCAGCGCCTCGTTCGCCTGGAGGGAGCCGATGATCCCGGGGAGCACGCCGAGGACGCCCCCCTCGGCGCAGCTCGGCGCGAGTTCGGGCGGTGGGGGAGCGGGGAAGAGGCAGCGGTAGCACGGGCCGTCACCCGGTCGGAAGACGGTTACCTGGCCCTCGAAGCGGAAGATCGAGCCGTGGACGACCGGGATCCCGTGCCAGACGGAGGCATCGTTCACGAGGTAGCGGGTGGGGAAGTTGTCGGCGCAGTCGACGATGACGTCCCACCCGTCGCCGAGGATCCGGTCGACGTTCTCCGAGGTGAGCCGCTCCTGGAAGGGGAGGACGCGGACGTCGGGGTTCAGCGCCTCGAGCGTCCGCTTCGCCGAGAGCACCTTCGGCTCGCCGAGGCGATCGGTCGCGTGGATCACCTGGCGCTGGAGGTTCGACTCGTCGACGACGTCGCCGTCGACGATCCCGAGGGTGCCGACGCCAGCCGCCGCGAGGTAGAGGGAGGCAGGCGAGCCGAGGCCACCCGCCCCGACGAGGAGGACGCGTGCGTCGAGGAGGCGCTGCTGCCCTGCCTCGCCGACCTCGGGGATGAGGAGGTGCCGGCTGTAGCGCGAGCGCTGCTGTGGGGTGAGGACGCGAGGGATCTCGACCTCGAACCCGTTCCGCTTCCAATCGGTGAAGCCGCCGGCGACGTTCACGACGTCGCTGTACCCGAGCTCCCCGAGCGCCTTCGCCGCGAACGCGGAGCGTGACCCGCCCGCGCAGTAGACCGCGAGCGGCCGCGTCTTGTCGGGGACGAGACCTTCGATCCGCGACTCGAGCAGGCCGCGCGGCACGTGGATCGCGCCTGGGATGTGTCCCTCCTCCCACTCGTCGGGCTCGCGGACGTCGACGAAGAGCGGCGGCTCGGGCGAGCGGAGACGCTCGTGCGCCTCGAGGGTGGAGATCTCCTCGATCTCCTCCCGAACCCGTGCCAGAAGCTCACGGTAGCTCGCCATTACTTTCCGAACTATAGCGTTGCCTTCTCGAACGCCGAAGCGGTCGTCTCCGCGATGCCTGCTCCCGAGATCGCGCAGCGACTGGGCGAGCGGCTCGTCCCTACTCCGTGGCTATCGTCGAGGGATGAGCCCCCGCCAGCGAGTCGGGCTCCTCGTCGCGCTCGCCGCCGTCGCGGTCGCGGGCCTCACCGCCCTTGCCGTCATCGCCTCCGACGGCGGCTCGGCGACGCGGGCAGGGCTCCCCGAGCCGCGGCCGGGGCGTCCGCCGCTCTCGCTCGCCCTCGGGCTCCGCGCCGATCCGGAGGCGCGCGATCTCGAGCGGGCGGCCGCTCTCTACGCGCGGGGTCGAGGCGAGGCCGCGGCCGCCGTCTTCGCCCGCTACGACTCCCTCGAGGCGAAGGTAGGGGCGGCGTTCGCGCGCTGGCCCGAGGGGACGTACGACCGCCTCGAGCAGCTCGCGAAGCTCTACCCGGAGAGCGCGCTCGTCCAGCTCCACCTCGGGCTCGCGCGGCTGTGGGCGAACCGCGGCGATCCCGTGGAAGCCTGGCGCGCGGCGATCGAGGCGGAGCCGGACACGCCGTACGCGATCGTCGCCGACAACCTCCTCCATCCACACCTCCCGCGGGGGCTGCCGACGTTCGTGCCCTCGTTCCAGCCTCCGCCCGCGATCGCCCGGCTCGCGCCCGCCGAGCAGCTCGAGGCGCTGCGCCGGCGCGCCGAGGCCGGAGGCGTGCGGGATCTCCTCCTCTACGGTGTCGCCCTCCAGCGCGTCGGCCGTCCGCTGTCCGCGGCGCGCGTGTACGAGCGCGCGGCGCGCGCGGCACCGGGGAACGCCGAGGCGCAGGTGGCGGCAGCGGTCGGCCTCTTCGACAAGGAGGTGCCCGAGGAGGCGTTCGCGCGCCTCGGCCCGCTCGCTCGTCGCTTCCCGGCCGAGCCGTCCGTGCGCTTCCACCTCGGGCTGCTCCTCCTCTGGACGGGGCGGATCGAGGCCGCCGAGGAGCAGCTTCGGCGTGCCTCGCGCACGCAGCCGGACTCGCCGCTTGCCCGGGAGGCCGCGCGCTACCTGGAGACGATCCGGCGGGCGAGAGGCTGAGCGGGCGCTTCGGTCGATCGCCCTCGCGCGTCCTCAGCAGGTGGCCGAGCGGCTGTTGTTCCCCTCGTCCGACTCCGCGACCGCTCCGAAGACGTCGGCCGTGGCGACGATCGTCGCTCCAGGCCCTGCGCAGACGCCGGCGAAGGTCCGCGTCGCGGACTCGCCCGGGCCGAGCGCGCCGAAGGAGAGGTGCTGCGTCTGCGCGCCCTGGATCCGGACGACGAAGGGGCCTGCAGCCGCGTTGCCCTGGTTCCGCACGGTCACCGAGGTGGCGGTGAGCGCGGTCACGACAAGGTCGGGGAGCACCTGCGGGGGAGGAGGCGGAGGCTGCTCAGGAGGGGGTGGCGGCGCGGGCTCCTCACCTGGGCGAGCCTCGCTCGACACCACGAGTGGAGCGAGGAGCGACGCGACGACCTTGCCGCGCGCTCGGACGCGGATGAGGCACGGGAAGCGCCCCCCGCTCTGTGCGGCGCGGAGACGGAGCGTCCGCTGCACGGTCTTGCCTGCCCCGAGTCCCCGGACGGAGAGCCGCGTCGGGCCGAGAGGCTGGAACCCCTTCGGCCGGCAGAGCGCCACCTCGAGGGCCTGCGACGGACCAGCAGTGCGCGTGAGGGAGAGGCGCATGTCGAAGGCCGTCCCGCCAGGGATGGTGAGAGGCGTCTCCAGGCGCAGCGAGAGTCCAGGCGTCTGCGCGAGACAGCGGACGAGCTGACGCAGGAGCGGGCAGCTTCGATCGCCCGGGGCGGGGAGGCTCTCCGGCTGCGGGCCGCGTACCCGGGTCGCCCGCGCGCAGACGCGATCCCGCTCTCCGAGGGCGATCGTGAGCTCTGCGACCCTGGCATCCCGTGACTTCACCCGCACGACGAGGCCGCTCTCCGTTCCAGACCCGCTCCCGTCGGTGGCGATCCACTGCGGTCGGGCATCTCCGTCTCCCTCGTTCCAGAGCACGCCGTCGAGGGGCACAAACCCTGGTCTCCGGCTGCTACCCAGGGTGTAGACGGCGGCGTCGAGCCCCGTCCTGTCCCGCCAGCTCTGGATCGTGAGAGGAAGGCCATCGTCGCCGGTCTTGACCCACCAGATGCCGAGCCCCTGGTCGGGGAGGGTGAAGGCTCCCCGGAGGAAAGGATCGCCGTGGTAGTTGAGGGGAAGGGGGAACCGGTGCTCGAGCAGGAAGAACTCGTCCGTCCCGCGATCCGGGTCGTAGACGAGGTACGCCTGAGGGGTCGAGCCGGAGGGTCTGAGCTCCACTGCTCGTACCTGGAAGCAACCGGTCGCCTCGGTCGTGAGCACGACCGGGCGCAACCAGCCGAGGCGCATCTTGTGGAAGGGGTCGAGGTGCGTCGTCCAGCGGTCGTCGTCGGTCGGCGTGATCGTCGCAGCCATGAGCGAGTACCCGACGTTCCGGTTCCCATTGGAGCCGTAGATGTCGACTGCGCCGAGCGTGTGCGCGACCTCGTGGGCGAAGGTGGCCGCGCTCGCAGCCTCGCCCGCGCCGGCAACCCGGGAGCAGGTGCGCAGTCCGCGGCCGACGTCGACGAGCCTCGGCGCGCCGTCCGTCTGTCCCCCGCGTCGTGCCCCAGGCACGGCAGGCGGGGCCGAGAAGATCGTGAGGATCGTCAGCTCCTCGACGCCGACGCAGCGATCGCCGTTCGTATCGAAGCGAGCGAAGTCGAACCCCGCTCTCGCAGCGGCCTCGATCCCGCGCGAGCGGAGCAAGGGCCTGTTCCCCATGCACCCGGAGCCGCCTGCGTCGTTCGCGCAGGGGAAGCGCGACTCGTCCTGCGGGGTGCCTGGGTTGTCGGGGTGGGTGTACGGTCCGAGCACGCCTGCCGACTCGTAGTAGAAGGTGCGCCCCGACATCTCGTCGAAGAGCCCGCCGCGGCCGAAGACGTTTCCGATGAGCCGCCCGGACGGGAAGAAGAGGTCGCGGTAGTAGGCGGGGGTGTGCTCGGGCGCGAAGCGCGCGTCCGAGAACTCGACGAGGAGGACGAGGAGCGGCCGGACGCCCGACGCCGGGGTCGCGCCGAAGCCGAACTCCTCCGGC
Source organism: Thermoleophilia bacterium (assembly GCA_033578065.1). GTDB lineage: Bacteria > Actinomycetota > Thermoleophilia > Gaiellales > Gaiellaceae > GMQP-bins7. Next base: position 1,476 of record JAVQXS010000107.1, on the reverse strand, counting down.
TCGGCGACAGCCTGGCCCGAGGAGGCGACGGAGGCAGGCGCGAGACCAGCGAAGGCGAGGAGCGCGAGGAGCGCCGCGAACGAGCCGATGGCCGAGGAGCACCACCGCGTGGGCATCGCGGACTCGTATTGTCGGCAGGGTCTCGGCCCCGCGCAAGACCCCGAGCGAGGGCTTTGACGCCGGCCGCTTGCGCGACTACCGTGTGAGCGCCGAGAGGAAGGAGCCGCGCTGAGCGCACGCGATTCGGAGGGCCGGAGGAGCCACACGAGCGTCGAGGACGTGCTCGCGACGGAGGAGGCGCAACGACTCCTCGAGAGCGGCTTGCGGACGGGGACGCTCCACGCGGACGACGTCGCCCTCGCCCTCGACGACCTCGACCTCGACCCTGTACAGCTCGACGAGCTCTACTCCGTCCTCGAGGACGCGCGCATCGAGGTCGTGCACGAGGACGAGCCCGCGGCCGACGTGGAGCCGGAGGCCGAGGCGGGCGAGCTCTCGACGGACGCGCTCCAGCTCTTCCTCAAGGACATCGGGCGTGTCCCGCTCCTCACCGCGGCCCAGGAGGTCGAGCTCGCGAAGCGGATCGAGCGCGGCGACGAGGAGGCGAAGCGGGCGATGATCGAGGCGAACCTCCGGCTCGTCGTCTCGATCGCGAAGCGCTACCGAAACCAGGGGCTCCCCTTCCTCGATCTCATCCAGGAGGGGACGATCGGCCTCGTGCGCGCGGTCGAGAAGTTCGACTACCGCAAGGGCTTCAAGTTCTCGACGTACGCGACCTGGTGGATCCGGCAGGCGGTCGCGCGTGCCATCGCCGACAAGGGGCGGACGATTCGCATGCCCGTGCACGTCGTCGAGAAGCTCAACCGCATCCTGCGCGCCGAGCGCAAGCTGCGCGCGGAGCTCGGGCGGGAGCCGACGGTGGAGGAGATTGCTCGCGAGCTCGAGATGCCGGTGGAGGAGGTCGAGCACATCCGTCGCAGCGCGCAGACCCCCGTCTCCCTCGAGCGGCCGGTCGGAGATGACGACGAGTCCGAGTTCGGCCACTTCCTCGCCGACGAGTCGACGCCGCTGCCGGACGAGCTCGCAGAGGACACGCTCCAGCGCGAGGCTCTGCGCTCGATCCTGAGCGCGCTCTCCGAGCGGGAGCGCCGGGTGCTCGAGATGCGCTACGGGCTCGACGGGCAACCTCCGCGAACGCTCGACGAGGTCGGGCGCGCCTTCAACGTCACCCGCGAGCGCATCCGCCAGATCGAGCACCAGGGCTTGAAGAAGCTCCGCGCTCTCGCGGACGCGCAGCGCGTCCGCGACGTCGCGTGACGGGTCGACGAGGGGGCCGTGAAGGCACCGTCGAAGCCGGAAACCTCGGAAGCCGGTGCCGTGTCACCGGAGGCTGCGAGGCGCCGGCGGCTCCGCGACGGCTCCAGGCACGGCTCCACGCGGGCACTCAGAGGCCAAGCTCGGCGAGCTGACTCTCGA
>JAVQXS010000106.1:0-5825 GCA_033578065.1 Thermoleophilia bacterium | reverse complement strand
GATCTGCTACGACGATGAGCAGCTCCGGGAGGCGATGGCCGCGGCGGCGGGGGGTCAGGTCTCCTCCGGTGCGCAACGGACGAGACCCGCCCCCAAGGTGCTCATCGACCGCTTCGTCGAGCACGCGATCGAGCTCGACGTGGACGCGCTCTGCGATGGGGAGGACGTGTACATCGCGGCCGTCATGCAGCACGTTGAGGAGGCCGGAGTCCACTCCGGCGACTCGACGTGCGTGCTCCCGGCTCCGTCGCTCACGCTCGCGACCGCGCTCGAGGTCGAGCACGTCGTCCGCCGGCTCGGTCCCGCCCTCGGCGTCGTCGGGCTCCTCAACGTCCAGCTCGCGATCGCCGACAACGTCGTCTACGTGCTCGAGGCGAACCCCCGCGCCTCGCGCACCGTTCCCTTCGCGAGCAAGGCGATCGGCGTGAACCTCGTTGAGGCAGCGTGCCGCCTCGCTGCGGGGGTAACCCTCGCCGAGCTCGCGCTCCCCGCACCCCGGCCGACGCAGGTCGCGGTGAAGGCGGCGGTGCTGCCCTTCGCGCGCTTCCCGGGCGCCGATCCCGTGCTCGGTCCCGAGATGCGATCCACCGGGGAGGTGATGGCGAGCGCTGCCGACCTGCCGACCGCGCTCGCGAAGGCTGAGCGCGCCGCCGGCCGGCCGCTCCCGACCTCGGGGACGGCGTTCCTCTCCGTCCGCGACGACGACAAGCCGGCCGTCGTCGCCGTCGCCGCCGCGCTCGCTGGCCTCGGGTTCCGGCTCCTCGCCACCGAGGGCACGGCGCGGACGCTCCGGGCGGCCGGTCTCGAGGTCGAGGAGGTGGCGAAGGTCGGCGACGCCCGCCCGGGCGAGACGACCGTGGTCGACCTCGTCCGTCGGGGACGGTGCGACCTCGTCGTGAACACGCCCCAGGGCGGGGGCGCTCGGGCGGACGGCTACCTCATCCGGGAGGCGGCGCTCGTCGCCCGGGTCCCGTGCATCACCACGATCTCCGGCGCGGCCGCCGCCGTGCACGCGATCGGCAACGCCCGCGCCGAGTCCGCGCTCTCCCTCCAGGAGCGCATCGGCCTCGGCGCGTGAGCGTGGCTCCTGCCCTCCCCGAGGCCCCGAGCGGCGCTCTGCTGCTCTGCGGCCGGGAAGCCCGGCTCGACTGGCTCCCCGTCCTCGCCCGAGAGCAGGTGGGTCCGTACACGCTCCTGCGGCTCGAGCGTCGAGGCCTCGAGCCGGGAGTGCCGGGCCAGTTCTTCATGCTCGAGGCGCCCGGGCGTCTCCTCCCGCGACCGATGAGCCTCTGCCTCGCGCCCCCCGGGGAGCTCGCGTTCCTCATCGACCCGGTCGGCCCTGGCACGCGCGCGCTCTGCGCGCTCGAGCGGGGGGAGACGATCCGAGTCCTCGGACCCCTCGGGAACGGCTTCGACCTCGACGTCGAGCGGCCGCTCCTCGTCGCGGGGGGGATCGGGATGGCGCCCATGCCGTACCTCCGCGAGGCGCTCGGGGGCGCACGGGCGATCGTCGGCTTCCGGAGCGCCGCGCAGGCCGAGGCCGCGTGCCTGCTCCCTGGGGCGGAGGTCGTCGTCGAGCCGCGGCTCGTCACCGAACTCCTCGGCGACGATCCGGGCGACGTCCTCGCGTGCGGGCCGTCGCCGATGCTCGAGGCGGTGCGAGCAGCCGCCCCCGTGGCGCAGCTCGCGTGGGAGGCGCCGATGGCCTGTGGCTACGGGGCGTGCTTCGGCTGCGCGGTCGAGCGCGCTGGGCGGTACGTGCGTCTCTGCGTCGAGGGTCCGGTCCTGCGGTGAGCACCCCGCTCCTCAACGCCTCGGGGTGCCTCGACGCGCTCGTCGCCCCGCAGGTCGCGCTCGAGCTCGACGCGTTCGTGACGAAGACGGTGACCGCGCTGCCGCGGGAGGGAAGCCCGCCGCCGCGGATCGCCGAGGTCGAGCACGGGATGCTCAACTCGATCGGCCTCCAGAACCCGGGCCTCGAGGCGTTCCTCGGGAGTCACCTGCCCCGGCTCGCCGAGCTCGGCATCCCACTCTGGGTCTCCGTCGGCGGCTTCTCGGCGAAGGAGTACGCGGATCTCTGCGCGCGTCTCGACGAGCGCCCCGAGGTGGCGGCGATCGAGCTCAACCTCTCCTGCCCGAACGTCGAGGAGGCCCCGGAGACGGCGGCAGAGATCACGCGCGTCGCTCGGGCGGCCACCGCGAAGCCGCTCTTCGCGAAGCTCTCGCCCGCGACGTGGGACGTTGCCGAGCTCGCCCGGGCGGTCGCGGAAGCGGGCGCCGACGGGCTCTCGCTCGTGAACACGATCCGGGGGCTCGCGATCGATCCAGCGACGCACGCGCCTCGGCTCGCCCGGGGCGTCGGCGGCTACTCGGGGCCCGCCCTCCTGCCGATCGCGCTCGCGTGCGTCCACGCCTGCGCGCAGGCCGTCGAGCTCCCGATCGTCGGCATGGGGGGCGTCTCGTCGGGCGCGGACGCGCGGGCGCTCCTCGACGCCGGTGCGAGCGCGGTCGGGATCGGCACCGTGCTCTTCGCCGATCCGCTCGCGCCGACCCGGATCCGTCGGGAGCTCGCGGCGACGCTCGAGGGCGAGGAGCGTCCCTCGCTCCGCCGTGGACGGCTGGGGGAGGCCCTCACACCCCCGCCTCGCGCAGCGTCGCCTGCCAAGACAACAGAAAAGTCCCTGCAAATGGGTGGAAACGTTCGGGCTTGACCGACAGCGCAGGCTTGGTAGACTCGTCCGGCTCATGGTCAGCGCGAGGACGTCAGCGCAAGCGCCCGCTCGGTCGCTCGACCAGCGGATGGAGGCCCTCCAACGTGCGAACGACGTCCGCGTCCGCCGCGCTCAGCTCAAGCGTGACCTGAAGGCGGGCCGGGTGCACATCGAGGACATCCTCCTCGATCCGCCCGAATGGGTGGAGACGGCGAAGGTGTTCGACATGCTCATGGCCGTGCCGAAGTTCGGGCGGGTGAAGGCGGCGCGGCTCCTCAACCAGTGCCGCATCAGCCAGTCGAAGACGGTCGGAGGCCTCTCGGACCGACAGCGCGCCGAGCTCGTCCAGCTCTTCAACCACCGCGGGTAGCCGCGTGCGCTCGTCCGTACGGCCCGTCTTCGTCGTCACGGGACCGTCGGGCGCAGGGAAGGGGACGCTCATCGCAGGCCTCGTCGAGCGGATGCCCGAGCTCGAGGTGGCGGTCTCCGCGACCACGCGGGCGCGGCGCCCAGGCGAGGCCGACGGGCGCGAGTACTGGTTCCTCAGCGAGGTCGAGTTCCTCCGCAAGGTCGACGAGGGCGCCTTCCTCGAGCACGTCTGCTACGTCTCCGGCCGTCGGTACGGGACGCTCCGGTCGGAGATCGACCGCATCACCGCCGAGGGCAAGGTGTGCGTCCTCGAGCTCGAGCTCGAGGGCGCGCTCCGCGTCCAGCAGGAGGTTCCCGGGAGCGTGACGATCTTCATCTCCGCGGACGTCCCGGAGCTCGAGCGCCGTCTCCGCGAGCGCGCGACGGAGAGCACGGGGGAGATCGGGGAGCGGATCGCGCTCGCGCGCCAGCAGCTCGAGCAGGCGCACCTCTTCCGGTACATGGTGCGCAACGACGACGTCGAGCGTGCGACCGCCGTGCTGACGGCGATCGTCGCCTGCGAGCTCGAGCTCGCCTCGCAACGGGCGTAGCTCCTCGCCCGCTACCATGGCGCGCGATGATCCACCCACGCCTCGACGCGCTCCTCGAGAGGACGGATGGCTCTCGGTACACGCTCGTCATCGTCGCCGCGAAGCGGGCGCGTCAGATCAACAACTACCACCACCAGCTCGGCGAGGGGATGGGCTTCGAGGAGGCGCCGCCCCCGCTCGTCGAATCCCGCTCGAAGAACTACCTCACGATGGCGATGGAGGAGATCGCGAGCGGGAAGATCACGTACAAGCTCCCGGCGGTGTAGTCCCGCGTCCGCGATGGCACGCGTCCTGCTCGGCGTCACCGGGGGGATCGCGGCCTACAAGGCCTGTACGCTCGCGCGCCTCCTCGTCCAGGCCGGACACGACGTCTTCCCGATCCTCACTGCGAGCGCCGAGCGGTTCGTCTCCACGGAGACCTTCCGTGCGCTCGTGCGCGCGACCTCGACTCCGAGCGCGTACCCGCACCTCGAGCGGGCCGACCTCCTCGTCATCGCTCCGCTCACCGCGCACACGCTCGCGCGCCTCGCCCACGGGCTCGCCAACGACCTCCTCACGGAGGCGGCTCTCGCGCACGAGGGCCCGGTGCTCGTTGCGCCAGCGATGAACGCGCGCATGTGGGCGCATCCGGCGACGCGGGCGAACGTCGAGCTCCTGCGCGCGCGTGGCGTCGAGATTCTCGGCCCGGTGGAGGGCGAGCTCGCCGAGGGCGAGTCGGGTCTCGGCCGCATGGTCGAGCCGGAGGAGATCGCGGCTCGCGCCGAGGAGCTCCTCGCGCGCTCCCGGAGCGGCGCGCTCGCAGGTCGGACGGTGCTCGTGTCGGCAGGAGGCACGCGCGAGCCCGTCGACGAGGTGCGCTTCCTCGGCAATCGCTCCTCGGGGCGGATGGGAGTGGCGCTCGCCGCCGAGGCGCGGGCGCGCGGAGCCGAGGTGACGCTCCTCGCAGCCAACCTCGCCGTGCCGCCGCCTCCAGGCGTCACGGTCGTTCTGACGCCGACGGCTGCGGACCTCGAGCGGGAGGCGCTCCGGCGAGCGGACGCGGATGTCGTGCTCATGGCCGCGGCCGTCGCCGACTACCGGCCCGCAGCCCCGCTCGCCGGCAAGCGTCCGAAGGAGGCCGCTTCCTGGACGCTCGAGCTCGAGCCGACGACCGACGTCCTCGCGGCGCTCGGCGGGAGGAAGCGCGAGGGCCAGGTGCTCGTCGGGTTCGCAGCCGAGCACGGCGCGGGAGGTCTCGAGCGGGCACGGGAGAAGGTGGGCCGGAAGGGCGCTGACCTCATCGTCGCGAACGACGTGAGCCGGAACGACATCGGCTTCGACGCGGAGGAGAACGAGGTCGTCCTCCTGAGCGCGATGGGGGAGCGCCACGTCGGGCGGGCTCCGAAGCGGGCGATCGCCGCAGCGATCCTCGACGAGGTCGAGCGCCTCCTCGATTCGAGGTGAGCGACGGGCTCCTCGCGCCTCGGCCGGCCGCGGCCGCCGCGGCGGCGGTGATCACGCGCGTCGTCGACAACCTCGCGACCGTCGTTCGCGCGCCCCGGGAGACGCTCGAGCTGACCGTGCTCGTGCTCGTCGCCGAGGGGCACCTCGTCATCGAGGACATCCCCGGCGTGGGGAAGACGGTGCTCGCGAAGTCCCTCGCGCGCTCGCTCGCGCTCTCCTTCGCGCGCGTCCAGTTCACGCCCGACCTGCTCCCGACGGACGTGACGGGCGTCAACGTCTTCGACCAGCGGACGAGCACGTTCGAGCTCCGTCCCGGCCCCGTGTTCGCGAACGTGCTCCTCGCCGATGAGATCAACCGCGCCTCGCCGAAGACGCAGTCGGCGCTCCTCGAGGCGATGCAGGAGGTGCAGGTCACGATCGACGGTACGACGTACCCGCTCGACACGCCGTTCCTCGTCATCGCGACGCAGAACCCGATCGAGTACGAGGGGACGTTTCCGCTCCCTGAGGCGCAGCTCGACCGCTTCACGGCGCGAATCTCCCTCGGGTATCCGCCCCCGGCAGAGGAGGCACGCATGCTCTCCGAGCAGACGACCCGTCCGCCGCTCGACGCGCTCCGGCCGGTCGCAGGGCGCGGGGATGTCCTCGCGGCGATCGCGGCCGCGCGCGAGGTGTACGTCGAGGAGAGCGTCGGCCGCTACGTCGTGTCGCT
>JAVQXS010000105.1:0-5836 GCA_033578065.1 Thermoleophilia bacterium | reverse complement strand
AGGCGTAATGCCCGCTCCCGGCGATCGCGATCGTCACCGCCTGCCTCGGCTTCCTCGTCGGGCTCCCCTCGCGCAGGCTCGTCGGGGACTACCTCGCGATCGTCACCCTCTTCTTCCTCCAGCTCTGGCTCGTCGTCGTCCTCAACGCCGAGCTCACGCGCGGGCCGAACGGGATCTCGGACGTGCTGCCGCTCGAGTTCTTCGGGCGCGAGGTGCGCTCGCAGACCGGGAACTACTACCTCGCGCTCGGTGTCTTCCTCGCCGTCATCTCGGCGCTCTCCCTCCTCAACCGCTCGCGCACGGGGCGGGCGTGGCGGGCGATCCGCGAGGACGAGCTCGCCGCGGAGCTCATGACGATGCCGGTGAGCCGCCTCAAGCTCATGGCGTTCGCCTTCGGCGCCGGCATCGCCGGGCTCGCCGGCGCGATCTTCGCGCCGGCGCAAGGAGCGATCTTCCCCACGAACTTCGACGTCCTCGTCCTCATCACCGTGTACGCGATGATGGTGCTCGGCGGCGCCGGAAGCCTCTTCGGGGTCACCGCCGGGGCGGTCATCATCGTCGTCTCGCTCGAGGCGCTCCGCGACCCGGAGGACGCGAGCTGGCTCTTCTACATCGCGGTCGTGCTCGCGATCCTCCTCCTCGTGAGGCCGTGGTGGCGCTCGCTCGCGGTGCTCGGGGGGACGATCGCCTTCGGGCTCGTCGTCCACGAGGTGGCGGCCCGCCTCGACCCGAGCCTCGTCGAAGGCGTCCCCTTCGGGCAGGCGCGGATCGACGAGCTCGTCGACTCCTGGGTGCTCCTGCCCGCCGACATCGTCGGGCCGGACGGGCTTCCGACCGGGGCGCTCGGTCGCGTCGCGTACCTCGTGTTCGTCGCGTCGGTGCTCGCGCTCACGCTCCTCCGCAGCTCGCGCTGGAGGACGATCGCGCTCGTTCCCGTCCTCTACTTCGCCGCCTGCGTGTGGGAGAACCTCCTCCTCGCGCAGCCCGCGGTCGCGCGCTTCGTCCTCATGGGCGCGCTCCTCGTCGCCCTGATGGCGTACCGGCCGCAGGGGATCTTCGGCAAGCCGCGCGTGGAGATCGTGTGATGGCGACCGCGTCTGCGCCGCTCCTCGAGATCCGGAGCCTCTCGCTCTCCTTCGGCGGCCTGCGCGTCCTCGACCGCCTCGACCTCGCGGTCGGGGAGGGGGAGATCGTGAGCGTCATCGGGCCGAACGGTGCCGGGAAGACGACGCTCTTCAACGTCATCACCGGCGTCTACCCGCCCGACGAGGGCGAGATCCTCTTCGAGGGCCGCTCCCTCCTCGGCCTCGAGCCGCACGAGATCGGACGCCGCGGGATCGCCCGCACCTTCCAGACGCTCCGCCTCTTCCTCAACATGACGGTGAAGGAGAACGTCATGGCGGCGGCGTACGGGCACACGAAGGCGGGCGTGCTCCGTTCCATCCTGCGGACGCCCGGCATGCGCCGCGAGGAGCGGGAGATCGAGCGCTTGGCGGAGGAGCGGCTCGCGTTCTTCGGCGAGCGCCTCGTCGGCTACCGCTGGAACCAGCCTGCCTACAGCCTCTCGTACGCGAACCGTCGCCGCCTCGAGATCGCGCGGGCGACGGCCGCGAAGCCCCGCCTCCTCCTCCTCGACGAGCCGGCGGCGGGGATGAACCCGGTGGAGACGCGCGAGATCACGGAGCTCATCGGCCGCCTGCGAGAGGTGGGCGGGTACACGATCCTCGTCATCGAGCACGACATGCACGTCGTGGAGGGGATCTCCGACCGCGTCGTCGCGCTCGACCACGGCGTGAAGATCGCCGAGGGCTCCTTCGACGACGTCGCGACCGATCCACGTGTCGTCGAGGCGTACCTCGGCACGAGGGGGATCGAGCGCTCGTGAGCGCCGACGACGTCGCCGAGCGCGCCCCTCTCCTCCGGCTCGAGGGGATCAACACGTACTACGGGCAGATGCACATCCTCCAGGACGTGCACCTCGAGGTGGGCGAGGGCGAGCTCGTCTGCCTCCTCGGCGGCAACGCCTCGGGGAAGTCGACGACGCTGAAGACGATCCTCGGCCTCGTCGAGCCGCGCTCCGGAGCCGTCCTCCTCGACGGTGCCGACATCACTCGCGAGCCGACCGCGCGGCGCATCGAGCGCGGTCTCGCCATCGTTCCCGAGAACCGCCGGCTCTTCGGGCCGATGACCGTCCTCGAGAACCTCGAGATGGGCGCCTACCTCCGGCCCCGCGCCGACCTCCAGGAGGACCTCGAGCGCGTCTTCTCCATCTTCCCCGTGCTCGCCGAGCGCCGGAAGCAGCTCGCGGGCACGCTCTCGGGCGGCGAGCAGCAGATGGTCGCGATGGGACGGGCGCTCATGGCTCGTCCGAAGCTCCTCCTCATGGACGAGCCCTCGATGGGGCTCGCGCCCATCCTCGTCGAGCGGAGCTTCGAGGTGATCAAGCAGGTGCACGAGGCGGGCGTGGCGATGCTCGTCGTCGAGCAGAACGCGAACGTCGCCCTCTCCATCGCCGACCGCGGCTACGTCCTCTCCACCGGGCGGATCGTGCTCGAAGGCAAGGCCTCCGACCTCCTCGAGCACGAGGAGCTCCGCAAGGCGTACCTCGGCCGCTGATGGTCGGCCACGAGGCCCGAGCGCGCTTCCCGATCTTCGAGCACACCGTGTACGCGAACTCCTGCTCGCAGGGCGCGCTCTCCCTCGACGTGCGCCGCGCGTACGAGGAGTACCTCGCGGGCTGGGACGCGCACGGCGCGGAGTGGGAGCACTGGGTCGAGCGGGCGGAGACGGCGCGGGCGGCGTTCGCTCGTCTCGTCGGCGCCGACCCGGACGAGGTCGCCGTCACCTCGTCCGTCTCCCAGGCCGTGAGCGCGCTCGTGAGCGCGATCGCGCTCGACCGGGGACGCCACCGGATCGTCATCACCGAGCTCGAGTTCCCCGCCGTCGGTCAGATCGCGCACGCGCAGGAGCTGCGCGGGGCGGAGGTCGTCCACGTCGAGCCCGACGCCGATGGCCGCATCCCGCCGGAGCGCTTCGCGGCGGCGATCGACGAGCGGACGGCGCTCGTCTGCTGCACCGCCGTCTCCTACCGGACGGGCGCTCGTCTCGACGTCGCCGAGGTGGCGAGGATCGCGCGCGAGCGCGGCGCGCTCTGCCTCGTCGACGCGTACCAGGCGGCCGGCGCGCTGCCGCTCGACGTGCGCGCCCTCGGCTGCGACGCGCTCGCCGCGGGCACGGTGAAGTACCTGCTCGCGTCCGCCGGTCTCGCCTTCCTGTTCGTGCGGCGGGAGCTCCACGAGCGACTCCTGCCGACGCAGACCGGCTGGTTCGCGGACGAGGACATCTTCGCCATGGACATCTCGGACTACTCCCCCGCTCCCAACGCGCGCCGCTTCGACGCGGGGACGCCACCGGTGCCGAGCATCTACGCGGGGGTGGCCGGCATGGCGATCGTCGAGGAGGCGGGGGTGCCCGCGATCGCGGCGCACGTGCGTGGCCTCGTCGACCGCCTGCTCGCCGGTCTCGACGAGCTCGGCGCGACGGTCGCGACGCCGCGGGCGGAAGGCGCCTTCGGCCCGCTCGTCTGCGTCGCCTCGAGCGACGTCCACGCGCTCGTTGAGGCGCTGCGCTCGGAGCGCGTCGCCGTCTCCTCGCGCGACCGCAACCTCCGGATCGCCCTCCACCTCTACAACGTCGAGGAGGACGTCGACCGCATCCTCGCGGCGCTCGCCTCGCACCGCGATCTCCTCGCCTGAGGCGTGGCGGGCGCGAGCTCGGATGGCGGGGCGACGCATGGATCCGCGACCCCGTGCGTCGGCGACGAGCCTCGGAGGGAGAGGGCGCCGGCCCAGCTACGTGAGGAGCGAGGCGTCGATCTCCTCCCCCGTCGAGAGCGGCCTCCGCGTCCGCACGGACGTCTCCTCGTCCTCGCGCCGAGCGGGTCTTTTCGCGTGACGTCTCTCGGCGCTCGGTAGCGTCCTGCCCGTGGACGGGATCGGGGCGACGTCGATGACCGGGACGCTGCGGCGGGTGCTCGTCCGGCCTCCGCTCCCCGAGGACGCTCGGAACTGGCGCGCGTACGGCTGGCGCGCCGCGCCCGACCACGCGGCGGCGGCCGCAGAGCACGAGGCGCTCTGCCTCCTCCTCGAGGAGGCAGGTGTCGAGGTCGTCGTCTCTCGCCACGACCCCGGCAACCCAGACGCGATGTACGTCTTCGATCCGGTGCTCGTCGGGCCTGCCGGCGCCGTCCTCCTGCGCCCCGGCAAGGAGGCTCGCCGGAGCGAGCCCGACGCCCTCGCGCCCGTGCTCGAGGCGGCCGGCGTGCCGGTCGCGACGCGCATCGCCGAGCCGGCGCTCGTCGAGGGTGGCGACACGCTCTGGCTCGACGAGCGCACGCTCCTCGTCGGGATCGGCTACCGGACGAACGCCGCTGCCCTCGACGCGCTCGCAGCCGCCTTCCCGGAGGTCGAGATCATCGCCTTCGACCTCCCCCACTGGCGTGGCCCCGGGGAGGTGCTCCACCTCCTCTCCTTCCTCTCCCCGCTCGACTCCGACCTCGCGCTCGTCTACCCCCCGCTCGCCCCCGTCCGCCTGCTCGAGCTCCTCGCCGAGCGCGGGATCCGCGTCCTCGAGGTTCCCGACGACGAGCTCTCGACGCAGGGCCCGAACGTCCTCGCGCTCGGGCCGCGGCGCGCGCTCGCGCTCGCGGGGAGCCCGGAGACGCGGCGGCGCATGGAGCGCGCCGGCGTCGACGTCGCTGTCTACCGAGGGGAGGAGATCTCGCGGAAGGGCGACGGCGGCCCGACGTGCCTCACCCGGCCGCTCCTCCGCGACTGAGGCTCACGAGAGCCCGAACCCGAGCGCGAAGCCGAAGGCGGTGAGGATCCCCGCCTCGCGGCCTCCGAGGTGGAACGCCTCGGGCATGAGCGTGTCGGCGAGCATGACGAGGAGCGCGCCGCCTGCGAAGGCGAGGGCGAAGGCGCCACCCCCACCGGTGATGGTCGCGAGCACGATCCAGCCTGCTGCGGCGGCGAGGACGGAGACCGAGACGACCGCCCCCCACATCGCGAGGATGCGGCGCGCCGTCCACCCCTTCGCGAGCAGGCCGACGCTCGCCGACAGCGACTCGGGGACGTTGGACACGAAGACGCCGGCGACGACCGCGATCGGCACCGTCCCGTCCGTCTGGAGCGAGGCGCCGAGGACGAAGGACTCGGGGATCCCGTCGAGGACGGTCCCGAGGACGATCGCGGCTGCGAGCCCCGCGAGCGGCGGCCCGGTCACCTTCTTCCGGCCGTGCCCACCCCGTCGATCGATGAGCCAGTCGCCGACGTAGAAGGTCGCGCCGCCGAGCGCGAATCCGACCGCTGCCAGGCGGACGTTCGTCCGGGAAGCCTCGAGCACGAGCTCGTATGCGACCGCGGCGATGAGCGCCCCCGAGCCGAACGCGATCGTCAGTCCGACGAGCCGATCGCCCGGCCGCGCGAGGACGGAGATCGCCGCGCCGAGGAGGAGCGAGCTCGCCGTGACGAGCCCCCAGAGCGCGGCCTCGAGCACGGCGGGATGCTACGCGACGCGTCGGAGCTCGGAGAGCCGCGAGACGGCGACAGGGAGGCGCAGAGGGCGAGCGGCGCTCCGCGGAGCGCGCGGTCAGGCGACCGGCACGCCACCGGCGCCATCGGGGGCGCGTCGTCGATCCCCACGAGGAGCGTCGCCGAGCAAGGTCGGTGCAGCGAGTCGGATCCATCCGGGAGGCTCCCCCCTCGCGGCGACGAGCGCGTCGAGGGGTCGAGTGGGCGAGCGTGCGAGTGGCCGGGTGCCCGTTCCGACGCGTATG
>JAVQXS010000104.1:0-5878 GCA_033578065.1 Thermoleophilia bacterium | reverse complement strand
TCCCGGCGCTGGCACGGGCTCCCGAGACGAGGGCCGAGCGGCACGCGCCGAGGCCGAGCGCCTGTGGGCGGTGTCCGCCGAGCGCTCGCTCCGCCTCCGACCCGGGTGGCGTGGCGGCCTCGGGACGCCGGCGAAGGCGATCCTGCGGAAGCTCATGCGCTGGTACGTCGAGCCCCTCGCCTACGACCAGCGCTCGTTCAACGCCGCCGCGCTCCAGCTCATCGACGATCTCCAAGAGCAGGTCGACTGCCTGCGCGCGGAGCTCGAGGCGCTTCGAGCGACGAGAGCCGATGGGCCGGCGAGCGGTGACCGTCGCCGAGCACGGCCGTGAGGATCGCCGTCTGTAGACCGCAGGTGCCGTTCGTCCGGGGCGGCGCCGAGATCTTCGCGGACACGCTCGTCGACGAGCTGCGCGCCCGCGGCCATGAGGTGGAGCTCGTGACGGTCCCCTTCAAGTGGTACCCGGGCACGCGCGTGCTGACGCAGGCGTTCCTCTGGCGGCTCCTCGATCTCGAGGAGGCCGACGGGCGCCGCATCGAGCTCGTCGTCGCGACGAAGTTCCCGTCGTACCTCGTCCGCCATCCGGAGAAGCGGGTCTGGCTCGTGCACCAGTTCCGCCAGGCGTACGAGCTCGACGGCACGGAGCTCGGGCAGTTCGGCGAGGCAGCGGAGGAGCGAGCGCTCCGCCGGCGGGTGCAGGCGCTCGATCGCGTCGCGCTCGCGGAGGCGACGCGGCTCTTCGCCACCTCGCGGAACGTCGCCGATCGCCTCGAGCGCTCCACCGGTCTCCGTGCAGAGCTGCTCCCGCATCCCCCGCAGTCGCTCGATTTCCGCTGCGAGGCGTACGAGGCGTTCGTCCTCTCCGTCGGCCGCCTCGACCGCGCGAAGCGGGTCGACCTCCTCATCGAGGCGGCAGCCCTCGAGCCGGCGCTCGAGGTCGTCGTCGCGGGGGACGGGCCCGACCGAGCCCGGCTCGAGGGGCTCGCGCGGGAGCGGGGCCTCGACGGGCGCGTGCGCTTCCTCGGTCGCGTGTCGGAGGAGGAGCTCGCGGCGCTCTACGCGCGCTGCCGCGCCGTCTACTACGCTCCGCTCGACGAGGACTTCGGGATGGTGCCGTACGAGGCGTTCCTCTCGGAGAAGCCGGTGCTCACCACCTCCGATGCAGGCGGCCCCCTCGAGGTCGTGACCGACGGGGCGACTGGTCGCGTCGTCGAGCCGCGCCCCGAGTCGCTCGCCGAAGCTGCGGGCTGGCTCGTCCGACACCGCGACGAGGCGGTGGCGCTTGGACGGGCCGGGAGGGCGATCGCCACCGCCGTCACGTGGGATCGAGCGATCGAGAGGTTGCTCGCATGAGCGCCTCCCGCCGGACTCTCGAGCCGAGGGAGCGTGCTCGGTGAGGGTCGCGTACTTCTCGCCCATGCCTCCCGAGCGAACGGGGATCGCCGACTACAGCGCCCTCCTCGTGCCTGCGCTCCGGGAGCGCATCGACGTCGTCGTCGTCCGCCGCGGACGGACGCGGGCTCCCCGCCGCGTCGACGTGTGCCTCTACCACATCGGCAACAACCCCGACGCGCACGCGTGGATCGTCGACGCGCTCCGGCGCCGGCCCGGCGTCGTCTGCCTCCACGACTTCGTCCTCCACCACCTCGCGGCTGGGATGACGATCGGCCGACGTGACGGCCACGGCTACCTCGATCTCATGGAGCGCGAGCACGGCGTCCTCGGGCGGCTCCTCGCGCACGGTGTGCTCGACAAGCGAATCCCGCCGCTCTGGGAGGCGCGGCCGGACGAGTTCCCCCTCGCGGGGCTCGTCCTCGAGCACGCGACGGGGGTGATCGTCCACTCGCGCACCGTGCGCGATCGCGTCCGCTCAACCGGCTACGAGGGTCGCGTCTGGGTCATCCCGCACCCCGCGTGGCCCGACCCGGCGGTCACTCCGCTCCGGGTACGGGAGGGCCCCACGCTCGGCTGCTTCGGCGTCCTCAACGAGAGCAAGCGGATCCCGGAGCTCCTCCAGGCGTTCGTCCGGGTGCGGGAGCGTCGTCCCGACGCCTCGCTTCTCCTCGTCGGCCCGAGCGCCCCCGGCTTCGCCCTCGAGCGTCGGCTCCAGCGGCTCGGGCTCCGCCAGGAGGGAGTCATCCGCGAGAGCTGGGTGGAGGAGCACCGTCTCTGGGCGCTCATGGCAGGAGTCGACGTCTGCGTCAGCCTCCGTCACCCGACGATGGGGGAGACCTCGGGCGTCGCGATCCGCGCGCTCTCGCTCGGCAAGCCGCTCGTCGTCAGCGACGTCGGCTGGTTCTCGGAGCTCCCTGCCGAGGTGGCGCTCCGCGTGCCGGTGGACGAGACGGAGGTCGAGACGCTCGCGGCCTCCCTGACGCTCCTCGTCGAGCGCGCAGACGTGCGCGAAGCGATGGGACGTGCCGCTTCCGAGCTCGCGCAGCGCGAGCACCGCCTCGACCGGGTGGCGGAGCTGTACGTGGCGGCGCTCGAGGAGGCGGCGGGGGGAGATGCGGTTGGCGAGAGCGTCCTGCGCGAGGTTAGCCGAGCGGCAGCCGACGTCGGGATCGCCCCAGGCTCGGCGGAGGCGCGCGAGCTCGCTCGGCGTCTCGCCGAGGTCGAGCTTGGGTAGCGACGGGCGGCGCGCGCTCGCCGCCGGGCTCGCTCTCCTGCGCCGCGTGCCCGTGTGGGCGTGGCTCACGGCCATCGTTGTCGCCTCGGCGGCGTTCCGGGCCCTCCTCGGCCGCGGGATCGTCGCCCCCTTCATCTTCGTCGACGAGCTCGTCTGGTCCGAGCTCGCGCGCAGCATCGCCGACGAGGGACGGCTGCTCCTCCGCGGCGAGCCGAACCCCGGGTACAGCCCTCTGTACCCGCTGCTCGTCAGCCCTGCGTACCTCGTCGTCGACGAGCTCCCGCGCTCCTACGAGGTCGTCAAGGCGCTGAACGCGTTCCTCATGTCGCTCGCGGCGGTGCCCGCCTACCTCCTCGCCCGGCGCCTTGTCTCGCAGCGACTCGCGCTCCTCAACGCGCTCCTCGCGGTCGCGACCCCATCGCTCGTCTACACGGGCACCGTCATGACCGAGAACGTCTTCTACCCGCTCTTCCTCCTGCTCGTGCTCGCGCTCGTCTCGATGCTCGAGCGACCGACGGCAGCGCGCGTCGCGGCGGTCGGTGCCCTCCTCGTCCTCGCGTATGCGACGCGAGTGCAGGCCGCCGCGCTCGTGCCCGCGGTCCTCCTCGCGCCTCTCTGCCTCGCGGTGCTCAGGGGGAGCGGCCTCCGCGAGACGGTCGTGCGGTTCCGCGTCCTCTACGGCACCGCGGTGGCGCTCGCCGGACTCGCGCTCGTCGTGCGGGTCGTGGGTGGTCGCTCTCCGGGGGACCTCCTCGGCGCGTACGCCCCCGTCGGCGAGGCGCGTTACGAGGTCGCAGAGGTGCTCCGCTACCTCGTCTGGCACGTCGCCGAGCTCGGCCTCTACGTGCTCGTCGTCCCCGTCGCGGCGACGATCGTGCTCGTCGGGCGCGCCCGCTCCCTCGACCGGCCGCTCCAGGCCTTCCTCGCCGCCATGACGGCGCTCGCCCTCTGTCTCCTTCCCTCCGTCGCCGCCTTCGCCTCGGTCTTCTCGCAACGCATCCAGGAGCGGAACCTCTTCTACCTCGCTCCGCTCCTCCTCCTCGCCCTCCTCGCCTGGATCGAGCGCGGCGCGCTGAGGCCGAGGCCGCTCGCTGCCTTCGCCGCGGGAGCGTCCTGCGTCCTCGTCGCCCTCGTCCCCTTCGACCGGTTCCTGACGACGTCTGCCATCACCGACACGCTCATGCTCCTCCCCTTCTGGTCGCTCGAGGATCGAGTCGGCACGACGGGCACAGAGCTCGCCGCGCTCGCCCTCGCCCTCGCGCTCGCGGCGGCCTTCCTCCTTCTGCCCGCGCGCCTCGCGGTCGTACTCCCCCTCCTCGTCCTCGGTCTTTGGGCTGCGGCGCTGAAGCCGATCTGGTGGGGGAGGCACGGCTTCGAGCGCGCTGCGGCAGGGGCGCTCTTCCAGGGAATCCGCGACGTCGATCGGGACTGGATCGACGAGACGCTGCCCGCGGGCGCTGAGGCGGCGTTCCTGTGGACGGGGGTTCCCGACCGCTTGACGGTGACCCAGAACGAGTTCTTCAATCGCTCCGTCGGCCCCGTCTACTACCTCGTCGAGCCGACCCCTGGCGAGCTGCCGGAGACGCGGGTGACCGTCGACCCGAGAGACGGCGCCGTGACGCTGCCCGACGGCTCGCCTGTCCGTGACGCGTACCTCGTCACCGACGGCTCCTTCGAGCCGATCGGGATTCCGCTCGCGCGCGACCGCGGGTGGGACGTGACCGTGTGGCGGGTCGATCGGCCTCTCGTGAGGGCGAGTCACGTGGACGGCCTCTACCCGCAGGACACGTGGTCCGGGGCGACGGTGGCCTACGTGCGCCGCCGCTGCGCGGGAGGCCGGCTCCGCGTCTCGCTCTCGAGCGACGCGAGCCTCTTCCTCGAGCCGCAGACGGTGACCGCGCGCGTGAACGGCGCGATCGTCGCCCGCGTCACCTTCGCGCCCGACGCGCGCGCGCAGCTCGTCGTCCCGCTCGCCCCGCGATCGGGGTCGAGCGACTGCCGCGTCGACTTCCGGGTGTCGCCGACCGCCGTCCCGGCCGAGGTCGCTCCCGGCGAGAGCACGGACGACCGCGTGCTCGGCGCACACTTCGACCGCTTCGAGTACCTCCCCCCGTCGTGAGATGCGCATCGTGTTCGATGTGAGCCCGCTGAGCCATCCCCCGCTCGGGATCGGGAACTACCTCCGGGGGTCGCTGGGCGGGCTCGTCGAGGCAGCTGCGGGGGCGCACGAGATCGTCGCCTTCGCGCCGACGAGCCTCGCCGGTCGCCGGCGCATCGAGGCCGCCCTCGCCGGCATCGACGTCGAGCTCCGGACGTGGCGTCTCCCCTTCTCCCACGCGCTCCGCACCCTCTGGAGCCTCGCGGCGCGCCCGGCGGCCGAACGCCTCCTCGGGCCGTTCGACGTCCTCCACTTCAGCGACTGGATGTTCCCTCCTCAGCGGGGAGGCGTGCGCGCGACGACGATCCACGACCTCGTCCCCCTCCATCACCCCGAGTGGACGACGCCGCGGACGAGGGCCATGCACACGCGGAAGTACGCGAACGCCGCCCGCACGTGCGACGTCGTCTTCGTGAACTCCGCGTACACCGGCCGGGACGTCGTCGAGACGCTCGGGATCGATCCCGAGCGCATCCACGTCGCGCGTCCGGCACCCAAGCGCGTGTTCCGCCCGGAGGGGGAGCGCGCGGACCTCGGCGCTCCGTACGTGCTCACGGTCGCGACGCTCGAGCCGCGCAAGAACCTCCAAGCGCTCGTGGACGCGCATCGCCTCCTCGGCGGCGAGCTCGTCCTCGCCGTCGTCGGCGGCGAGGGGTGGGGAGAGCAGCCGGCGCTCGCCGCGCCGCGGGTCCGTCGGCTCGGGTTCGTGCCGGACGAGGAGCTCGCGCGCCTCTACCGGGGCGCTGCGGTCGCCGTCTACCCGTCGCGCTACGAGGGCTTCGGCATCCCGGTCATCGAGGCGATGGCCTGCGGGTGCCCGGTGGTGGTCTCGTCGCACCCCTCGCTCGACGAGGCGGCCGGCGGCGCCGCCATCCGCGCAGATCCCGACGATCCCGCGGCGATCGCTGCCGGGATCGAGCAGGCGCTGCGCGAGCGAGAGGCGCTCGTCGCAGCCGGTCTCGAGCACGTGCGCGCCTTCAGCTGGCGCGCCGTGGGGGAGACGTTCCTGCGAGCGTACGAGGGCGCGCGCCGATGAGGCGCCGCGAGGTCGTCGTCGTCGTCCGGCGCCCCGACGGTGCCGTCCTCGTCGT
>JAVQXS010000103.1:0-5893 GCA_033578065.1 Thermoleophilia bacterium | reverse complement strand
GATCTACTACGTCAACGGTGAGCCCCACATCGGGCACGCGTACACGACGATCGCTGCGGACATCCTCGCCCGGCACTACCGCCAGCGAGGGGAGGATGTGTTCTTCCTCACTGGCGTGGACGAGCACGCCTCGAAGGTGGCGCGTGTCGCGGCGGAGCAGGGGCTCGAGCCCAAGGCGTACGCGGACAGCATCGTCGACGTCTGGCGCGAGTTGCCGCGGCGGCTCAACGCCACGAACGACTTCTTCATCCGGACGACCGATGACGGGCATAAGGCGTTCGTCCAGGACTTCCTCCAACGGATGTACGACGCCGGCGACGTCTACCAGGACGTCTACGCCGGCCTCTACTGCGTCGGCTGCGAGGCGTTCAAGACCGAGGCCGAGCTCGTCGACGGGAGGTGCCCGCTCCACGACGTCGAGCCGGAGTGGATCGAGGAGCGCAACTGGTTCTTCCGCCTCTCGGCCTACCAGGAGCGTCTGCTTCGCCTGTACGACGAGCGGCCGGACTTCGTCCTGCCAGCGTTCCGCTCGAACGAGGCGCGGAGCTTCATTGCCGGAGGGCTGCAGGACTTCTCGATCAGCCGCGCTGGGCAGCCCTGGGGCGTTCCCATCCCGTGGGATCCCGAGCAGGTCGCCTACGTCTGGGCGGACGCGCTCGTCAACTACCTGAGCGCGCTCACCTACGCGGTCCCCGGCGACGACCTCCGGCCCCGCTTCTGGCCGGCGGTGCGGCACCTCCTCGGCAAGGACATCCTCCGCTTCCACTGCGTGTACTGGCCGGCGATGCTCCTCTCGGCCGGCTACGAGGTTCCCCGCCAGCTCTTCGTGCACGGCTACCTCCTCCTCGACGAGCGGAAGATCTCGAAGTCGCTCGGGAACGTCGTCGACCCGCTCGACCTCATCGACGTCTACGGGGCGGACGCAGTCCGCTTCTGGTCTGCGCGGGCTGTCTCCTTCGGCCACGACGGGAGCGTCTCCCTCGAGAGCCTCCACGAGCGCTACGAGCGCGAGCTCGCGAACGAGCTTGGGAACCTCCTCTCGCGGACGACGGCGATGATCGCGCGCTACCTCGAGGGCGAGCTGCCGGCGCGTCCTCGAGAGAGCTCGCCGATTCGCGCCCTCGTCGCTCCTCTCGGGATGGAGGTCGCGGAGCGCCTCGATCGCTACGACCTCACCGGAGCCCTCGAGCAGATCTGGGACGTCGTGCGCGGCCTCAACCGCTACGTCGAGGAGCGCGCGCCGTGGAACCTCGCGAAGGAGGGGCGACAGCTCGAGCTCGAGGAGACGCTCTACGACCTCGCCGATGGGCTCGTCGCGATCGCGGTCGCGCTCGCCGCCTACCTCCCCGAGACCTCGCCGCGAATCCTCGAGGCCCTGCGCGCCGAGCCGGAGAACCTCTCCTGGGAGCGCGTCGCCTACGGCCGCTCGCTCCGGCGGGAGGGCATCGAGCCTGCGCCCCCGCTCTACCCGCGGATCGACGCGCCGACCGCCGCAGCGTGATCGACACGCACGCGCACCTCGACGCGTGCGAGGGGCGGGCCGCTGCGCTCCTCGAGCGCGCGCGAAGGGCTGGGGTCCGGCGCGTCGTGACGATCGGTGCTGGTCTCGACTCCTGCCGGAGGGCGCTCGCGCTCGCGGAGGCGCACGAGGGCGTCTTCGCGGCGCTCGGGATCGATCCGCACCGGGCAGGGACGGAGGAGGCGAGACGCGTCGACGAGCTCCGCCTGCTCCTCCGGCACCCGAAGGCCGTCGCGGTCGGGGAGACCGGGCTCGACACCGTCCGCCGCCTGGCGGCGCTCGACGAGCAGCGGCGCCTCCTCGACGCCCAGCTCGCCCTCGCCGCGGAGCTCGATCTCCCGGTCGTGATCCACAGCCGCGAGGCCGCAGCGGAGACGGCAGAGGCCCTCGCCGCCTTCCGAGGGACGGTCGTCCTCCACTGCTTCTCGACGCCGGAGCTCCTGCCTGCGGCCCTCGAGCGGGGCTACTACGTCTCCTTCGCCGGAAACCTCACCTACCCGAAGGCGGACGACCTCCGCCGGTGCGCGGCGGCGGTTCCCGAAGAGCGCCTTCTCGTCGAGACGGACAGCCCGTACCTCGCGCCCCAGCCCGTACGCGGGAGACGGAACGAGCCTGCGCACCTCGTCCACACGCTCGCCACCCTCGCCGCGGTGCGCGGGGCCGACCCCGCGGACCTCGAGGCGACGACGGAGGCGAACGCCCTCCGCGCCTTCCGCCTCCCGTGAGCGTGCCGCCCCACCCGCGCATCCTCCCGAAGCGGTCGCTCGGCCAGCACTTCCTCGTCGACGAGAACATCCTCCGCGTCATCGGCCGCCTCGCCGACCTCCGCCCGGACGACGTCGTCCTCGAGGTCGGGCCGGGCCTCGGCGTCCTCACGCGCTACCTCGCGGAGCGCGTCCGACTCGTGCACGCGATCGAGCTCGACCGCTCGCTCGAGCCTTCCCTTCGAGTCGCGCTCGCGGGCCTCGACAACGTCGCCCTCGTCTTCGACGATGCCCTCCGCGTCGACCTCGCCAGGCTCTCCCCGCCGCCCGTGAAGCTCGTCTCGAACCTCCCCTACAGCATCGCCACGCCCCTCGTCGTCGAGAGCCTCGAGCGGCTCCCGACGCTCGAGCGCTGGTGCGTGATGGTGCAGCGCGAGGTCGCAGAGCGGTTCTTCGCGCGGCCCCGCACGAAGGCGTACGGCGCGGTCTCCATGCTCGTGCAGCTCCACGCCCGCCGGATCGGTTTCCATCCGGTCTCGCCGAACGTCTTCCGGCCGCGGCCGAGGGTCGAGTCTGCGCTCGTCGCCTTCGTGCGGCGGGACCGGCCGCCACCGCCCGTGCGCCCCCTCGTCGAGGCGGCGTTCGCGCACCGGCGCAAGACGCTCGCGAACGCGCTTGCGCTCGCGGGCCTCGCGTCGAGGGAGCGCGTCGAGGAGGCGCTGACGGCCATCGGCCTTCGACCGGGCGCGCGCGCCGAGGAGCTCGCTCCGGAGGAGCTCGTCGCCGTAGCCGAGGCGCTCGCGTGACGAGGGCGAGGGCGTACGCGAAGCTCAACCTCGCGCTCGTCGTCGGGCCTCGGCGCCCGGACGGGAGGCACGAGCTCGCGACCGTCATGCAGGCGATCGACCTCTACGACGAGATCGCGCTCGAGCCCGCCTCGGAGCTCCTCGTCGAGGGGTTCCCCGAGGACACGCTCGTGCGACGGGCCCTCGGGGCGCTCGCCGATGCTGCGCGTCCGGCGCACCGCTGGCAGGTTCGGATCACGAAGCGGATTCCCGTCGCCGCAGGGCTCGGTGGCGGCAGCTCCGATGCGGCGACCGCGCTGCGCCTCGCGAACGCGACGCTCGAGCGTCCGCTTTCGGACGAGCGGCTCCACGGCCTCGCGGCGCAGCTCGGAGCGGACGTCCCCTTCTTCCTGTACGGAGGGGCGCAGCTCGCCTCGGGAGACGGCACGGAGCTCACGCCGGTCGAGCTCCCGAGCGGCTACGTGGTGCTCCTCGTCCTCCCGCACGGCGCGCGCAAGCGCTCGACGGGCGCGGTCTACGAGGCGTTCGACGAGCGTCGCGGGGAGCTCGGCTTCGCGGAGCGGCGCGAGGCGCTGCTGCGGTCGCTCGCTCGCCTGAGGAGCGCGCGGGACCTCGCCGCGCTCCCGCCGAACGACCTCGCCTCGTCGCCCCTCGCGGATGATCTCGTCCGTCTCGGCGCCTTCCGTGCAGACGTCACGGGAGCGGGGCCTGCGGTGTACGGACTCTTCGAGCGTCCGGACGACGCTCGTCGCGCGGCCAGGGCTCTTGCCTCGGTCGGCGTTGCCTGGCTCGCGAGGCCACTCGTCCCCGCTCGGGAACGCGGCGCCTGGCAAGATGGTCCCGCTCTGGGGCGTGGCCAAGCGGTAAGGCAACGGGTTTTGGTCCCGTGATCCCAGGTTCGAATCCTGGCGCCCCAGCCTCATGACGGAGACAGGGAGCCGGACGCTCGCCGCCGTCGTCTTGGCCGGCGGCCTCGGGACGCGGATGCGCTCCGGCCGTCCGAAGCACCTCCACGATCTGCTCGGGCGGAGGATGGTGGACTGGGTGCTCGCGGCCGCGCGCGAGGTCGACGCCGATCCGCTCGTCGTCGTCGCCTCCCCGGAGTCTGCTGCCGCCTTCGACGGGCTCGAGGTCGTCGTGCAGGAGGAGGCGCGCGGCACAGGCGACGCAGCCCGCACCGCTCGTCGGGCGCTCGAGGGACGCGCGGAGGACGTCCTCGTCCTGAGCGGCGACACTCCCCTCGTCACCTCGGCGCTCCTCCGGGAGCTCGTGGACGCGCACCGGAGCGCGGACGCGTGGGCCACCGTCCTCGCCTTCGAGCCGGACGATCCGCGGCAGTACGGGCGCATCGTGCGCGACCGCGATGGGAGCCTCCGCGCGATCGTCGAGGCTTCAGATGCGACCCCCGAGGAGCTCCGGATTCGCGAGGTGAACTCCTCGATCTACGTCTTCCGGAGCGAGCGCCTCTGGCCGGCGCTCGAGCGCCTCTCGCCGCACAACGCGCAGGGCGAGCTCTACCTCACCGACGTCGTGGGTCTGCTCGTCGCCGAAGGCGGGCACGTCGCCGTCCACACGGGAGGGAGCCCGTCGGAGACCGAGGGGGTGAACACCCGGGCCGAGCTCGCCGCGGCAGCGGCGGCGCTCCGAGACCGGATCAACGAGGGGCACATGGTCGCCGGGGTGACGATCATCGATCCTCGCTCGACCTGGATCGACGCCGACGTCGCGATCGAGCCCGACGCGGTCATCCACCCCTTCACGGTGCTGCGTGGACGCACGCGAGTCGGGAGCGGTGCCGAGATCGGGCCCCACGCCGTCCTCGTGGACGCGGTCGTGGGCGAGGGTGCCCTCGTGGGCCCGTTCTGTTACCTTCGCCCCGGCACGGTGCTCGAGGCACGCGCGAAGGCGGGGACGTTCGTCGAGATGAAGAACGCGCGGATCGGAGCGGGGGCGAAGGTGCCGCACCTCTCGTACCTCGGCGACGCCGACGTGGGGGAAGGGACGAACATCGCCGCGGGCAACATCACCGCGAACCAAGATCACACGCGGAGGAAGCACCGAACGGTCATCGGGCGCAACGTCAGGACCGGCGTCGACAATGCGTTCGTCGCCCCAGTGACGATCGGCGACGACGCATGGATTGCAGCCGGCTCCGTCATCACAGAGGACGTTCCTGCTGGCACGCTCGCGATCGCGCGTGCCCGGCAGGTGACGAAGGAGAGGCGCGGTGGAGAGCGGCACGATTGAGCAGGCGCTCCCTGGCCTCGAGCGCGACGCGCCCCGGGCCGAGGTGACGACAGGGCACGCCATTCCCCTGACGCCGCAGCGGCGGCTCATGGTGTTCGCCGGCCGCTCGCACCCGGAGCTCGCGGCCCGCATCGCCGAGCACCTCGACGTCGAGCTCGGCGAGATCGAGCTCACGACCTTCGCGAACGGCGAGACGTACTGCCGCTACTGCGAGTCGATCCGTGGCGCCGACGTCTTCCTCGTCCAGACCGGCTGCCGCCCCGTCGACCAGAACATCATGGAGCTCCTCTTCATGATCCAGGCTGCGCGGCTCGCCTCGGCGAAGCGCATCACCGCCGTCATCCCCTGGTTCCCGTACTCGCGTCAGGATCGCAAGGCGAAGCCGCGCGAGCCGATCTCGGCCCGGCTCCTCGCGGACATGATCCAGAACGCCGGGGCTGATCGTCTGCTCACGATGGACCTCCACGCCGGGCAGATCCAGGGCTTCTTCACCATCCCGGTCGACCACATGACGGCGCTCCCGCTCTTCGCGCAGCACTTCCGCGATCTCGGGCTCACCGGCGACAAGGTGGTGTCGGTCGCCCCCGACGCCGGTCGCGCGAAGCATGCCGTCCGCT
>JAVQXS010000102.1:0-6024 GCA_033578065.1 Thermoleophilia bacterium | reverse complement strand
TAGGCGGGCGGAGAGGGCCGTCGTGGCTCGCAGCCGTCGACGCGGACGGCGGCGACGTCGGTACCTTCTCGCCATGACGAGCCTTCCACCTTCAGGCCACGGGCTCGCCCGTCGCAGTCGCAGGCCGGAACCCGGTCAACGCGGCGTCGCGGACGATGAGTGAGCGCCGTCCCGTCATCGGCATCACGACGTACGCGCAGGAGGCGCGGTGGGGCGTCTGGCGCCTCCCGGCGGCGATCGTCCCGCTCGACTACGTCGACGCGGTCGAGCGTGCCGGGGGCCGTCCCGTGCTCGTCCCCCCGAGCGAGGTAGGGGTCGAGGAGACGCTCGACACGCTCGATGCGATCGTCTTCTCCGGGGGCGCTGATGTCGATCCGAGCCTCTACGGGGCGGAGCCCCATCCGGAGACCGACGAGCCGCAGCGGAGGCGGGACGCGGGCGAGCTCGCGCTCCTCCGCGGCGCGCTCGAGCGCGACCTGCCTCTCCTCGCCGTCTGCCGCGGCTTCCAGCTCCTCAACGTCGCGCGTGGCGGTGACCTCATCCAGCACCTCCCCGAGGCGGTCGGCCACGACGACCACAAGCAGGTGCCGGGCGAGTTCGCCCTCCATCCGGTCGAGGTCGAGGCCGGGACGCGACTCGCGGAGATCGTCGGGCGGAGCGCGGAGGTGACCTCGCACCATCACCAAGCCCTCGGGCGCGTGGGCGAGGGGCTCGTGCCCGCGGCCTGGGCGGCCGACGGGACGCTCGAGGCGGTCGAGGACCCCACGCGGCGCTTCGTCGTCGGCGTCCAGTGGCACCCGGAGGCGGGCGAGGACGCGGCCCTCTTCGAGGCGCTCGTCGACGAGGCGCGCTCGTACCGGGCGGCGCGAGGGCGGTAGCTGCGCTTCTCGTCGCTTCCGCGCGCGCAGCGTGTTTGAATCCGCGCGTGACGCTCGTCGTCCTCAACCCGGCGACCGAGGAGGAGATCGCGGAGCTCGAGCAGGCCGGCGTCGAGGAGGCCGACGCCGCGGTCGCCCGCGCGAGGGAGGCGTTCCCCGCGTGGCGCGCCGTCGCTCCGGCCGACCGAGCGCGGCTCCTGCGGCGGCTGGCGACGCTCGTCGAGGAGCACGGGGAGGAGCTCGCGCAGATCGAGTCTCGCAACGTCGGCAAGCCGATCTCGGGCGCGCGCGCCGAGGTCGGCATGGTCGCGCAGGTCCTCCACTTCTACGCGGGGGCGGTCGACAAGCACGTGGGCGAGACGATCCCGGTCGCGGGCGGAGTCGCGGCGACCTTCCGCGAGCCGCTCGGCGTCGTCGGGCTCATCGTCCCCTGGAACTTCCCTCTCAACATCGCAAGCTGGAAGCTCGGGCCGGCGCTTGCCTGCGGGAACACCGTCGTCCTCAAGCCCGCCGAGCTCACCCCGCTCTCGGCGCTCCGGCTCGGCGAGCTCTGCCTCGAGGCGGGGATCCCGGAGGGCGTCGTGAACGTCCTCGTCGGGAAGGGATCGGTCGTCGGCCGCCGGCTCATCGAGCACCCGGACGTCGCCAAGATCGGCTTCACGGGCTCGACCGAGGTCGGCCGGACGGTGATGGAGGGCGCCGCCGGGACGATCAAGCGGGTGACGCTCGAGCTCGGGGGGAAGTCCGCGAACGTCATCTTCGAGGACGCGGACCTCGAGCGCGCCGCCGCGGCCGCCCCGTACGGGGTCTTCGACAACGCCGGCCAGGACTGCTGCGCGCGCTCGCGCATCCTCGTCCAGCGCTCCGTCTACGACCGCTTCGTCGAGCTCCTCGTCGAGGCGACGGCAGGAGTGAAGGTGGGCGATCCCACCGACGAGTCGACGGAGATGGGCCCCCTCATCTCCGCCGAGCACCGGGCGAAGGTCGCCTCCTACGTCGAGGAGGAGGCCGTCGTCTTCCGCGGGAGCGCTCCCGAGGGGAAGGGCTTCTGGTACCCGTGCACGCTCGTCGAGGCGACGAACGCCGACCGGGTCGCGCGCGAGGAGGTCTTCGGCCCGGTCGCGGCGATCATCCCCTTCGAGGACGAGGCCGACGCGATCCGGATCGCGAACGACACGCCGTACGGCCTCTCGGGCTCGATCTGGACGCGCGACGGGGCGCGGGCGCTCCGCGTCGCGCGGGCGATCGAGAGCGGCGTCCTCTCCGTGAACTCGAACACGTCCGTGCGCGTGCAGACGCCCTTCGGGGGCTTCAAGCAGTCTGGGTTCGGGCGCGAGCTCGGGATGCACGCGCTCGACGGCTACTCCGAGGTCAAGAGCGTCTTCGTGTCGACGGAGGTGTGAGGATGGGAAGGCTCGAGGGGAAGGTGTGCGTCATCACGGGAGCGGGCGGCGGCATGGGGCGCGAGGCGGCGATCGTCTTCTCGGGCGAGGGGGCGAAGGTGTGCGCGGCGGACGTCGACGGTGCGCTCGCCGAGGAGACGGTATCGCTCTGCCCGGGCGAGGCGATGGCGTTCGCGTGCGACGTCGCCGACGAGGAGAGCGTCGCGGCGATGTACCGGGCGACCGCCGAGCGGTTCGGGGGGATCGATGTCCTCTACAACAACGCCGGCATCTCCCCGGCGGACGACGCCTCCGTCCTCGACACCTCGGTTGAGGCCTGGCAGCGGGTGCAGGACGTGAACGCGAAGGGCGTCTTCCTCTGCTGCAAGCACGGGATCCCGTACCTGCTCGAGCGCGGTGGCGGATCGGTCATCAACGTCGCCTCCTTCGTCGCGCTCATGGGCGCCGCCACCTCGCAGATCTCGTACACCGCCTCGAAGGGAGCGGTGCTCGCGATGTCGCGCGAGCTCGGTGTGCAGTTCGCGCGCCAGGGCGTGCGGGTGAACGCGCTCTGCCCGGGGCCGGTCGAGACGCCGCTCCTGCTCGCGATCTACGGGGACGACCCCGCCGCCTTCGCCCGTCGGCAGGTGCACTGGCCGACGGGGCGGCTCGCGAGGCCGCGCGAGATCGTGAACGCTGCCCTCTTCCTCGCGAGCGACGAGTCCTCGTTCGTGAACGCCGCTGCGTTCGTCGTCGACGGCGGGATCACGGGCGCGTACGTGACGCCGGAGTAGGTACGGGACGCCGGAGCAGGGGTCGGCCGAGGGGCCGGGCGTCGCGTCGGCGGCAGCGCGCTCAGACGCCGACGACCTGGACGAGCCAGCGTCGGTCGCGCTCGCGGTCGAGCTCGAGGAAGAGGACGCGCTGCCACTGCCCGAGGCAGAGCTCCCCGTCGCGCACCGGGATCGACTCGCCGGCGGGGCCGAGGAGCATGGACATGCAGTGGGCGTGGCCGTTGCCGACCTCCATGTCCTCCTCGCAGACGTTCTCGGTGCGGCGGTCCCAGTCGTCGTGCGCGTAGTAGTGCTCGGTCGGCACGAGTCGCTTCAGCAGCACGGCGAAGTCCTCGAGGAACCCGCGCTCCCACTCGTTCACGCGCACCGAGCAGGTCGTGTGCGGCGAGTAGACGGCGCAGATGCCGTCGGAGATCCCGCTCTGCCGCACGGCCTCGCGCACCTCCTCCGTGATGTCGGTGACCGTCAGGCCACCCGCCGTCCGCAGCCGGTGCTCGACCTGGAACGTCTTCACGACGCGGACATTGTGGCAGCCGGGTCCGCGGTTCGCGGTCGGGAACCGTCTCGCCGCGGCGAGAGTACCCTCTCGGGGAGGGCCCGTAGCTCAGCTGGTCAGAGCAGCCGACTCATAATCGGTTGGTCCCTGGTTCGCGTCCAGGCGGGCCCATGACGACAGCCGCCACGCTCGGGGGGAGCCCGCGCCGGCACGTGCAAGGGGCCGGCACGTGCAAGAGGCCCGGGTGGGCGGGCCTCTTGCGGTCGTGGCGCAACTTCGGGCCAGGCGGATCCGCCTGAGGGGAGAGGAGTCGCGCCGAGGCCGCTATCTCTTGCACATCCTGCGCCGCGCGGTGCACTTTCCCCGCGATTTCCACAGGCCCGCGGACGCAAATTGGGCGAACTTCCGACCTGCCGTCCACAGGGTCTGGGGAACACGCGCCGACGGCTCGCCGACGCGCAGGCGGCTACACTCATCCCGTGGCAGAGCGGGGAACGCTGCGGGTGAAGACCGGCCTCGCCGAGATGCTCAAGGGCGGGGTGATCATGGACGTCGTCGACGCCGAGCAGGCGCAGATCGCCGAGGAGGCGGGCGCCTGCGCCGTCATGGCGCTCGAGCGGGTGCCAGCCGACATCCGCCGTCAGGGCGGGGTGGCCCGCATGGCCGACCCGGAGAAGATCCGGGAGATTCAGGAGGCGGTCACCATCCCGGTGATGGCGAAGTGCCGGATCGGGCACTTCGCCGAGGCGCAGATCCTCCAGGCGCTCGAGGTCGACTACATCGACGAGTCGGAGGTCCTGACGCCGGCCGACCTCGAGCACCACGTCGACAAGTGGGCGTTCGACGTCCCCTTCGTCTGCGGAGCGACGAACCTCGGCGAGGCGCTGCGCCGGATCGCGGAGGGGGCGGCGATGATCCGCACGAAGGGGGAGGCGGGCACGGGCGACATCGTGAACGCGGTGACGCACATGCGCGCCGTCTTCGGCGGCATCCGCCGGCTCCAGGCGATGCGCGAGGACGAGCTCTCCGCGGCGGCGAAGGAGCTCCAAGCCCCGCTCGAGCTCGTGCGCTGGGTCGCCGAGCACGGACGTCTGCCCGTCGTCACCTTCACCGCCGGCGGGATCGCGACTCCGGCCGACGCAGCGCTCTGCATGCAGCTCGGGGCGGACGGCGTCTTCGTGGGCTCGGGCATCTTCAAGTCGAGCGACCCGCAGCGCCGTGCCCGCGCGATCGTCGAGGCGACGACGCACTACATGGATGCGAAGATTCTGGCCGAGGTCTCGCGGGGCCTCGGCGAGCCGATGGCGGGTATCGCCGCCAGCACGCTCCCGGAGGCCGAGCGGCTCGAGCTCCGCGGCTGGTAGCTCCGCGGCGATGGGGCGGAGGCCGCGCATCGGGGTGCTCGCGCTCCAGGGCGCGTTCCGCGAGCACGCGCTCGTGCTCCGGCGCCTCGGCGCGGAGGTGCGCGAGGTGCGCCTCCCCGCTGAGCTCCAGGGCCTCGACGGCCTCGTCATCCCGGGCGGGGAGTCGACGTCGATCCTCCGTCTCGCCCGGAGCGTCGGCCTCGACGAGGCGATCCGCTCCTTCGCCGGGCCCGTCCTCGGGACCTGCGCGGGGATGATCGTCCTCGACCGCGCCCACCTCGGTCTCGCCGATCTGCGCGTCGAGCGCAACGCGTACGGCCGTCAGGTGGCGAGCTTCGAGGCGGACGTCGAGCTCGAGGGCGAGGAGCCTCTGCGCGGCGTCTTCATCCGGGCGCCGCGCATCCAGGAGCTCGGCGCGGGCGTCGAGGTCCTCGGTCGCCTGGACGGCGAGCCCGTGCTCGTCCGCGACGGGCGGCTCCTCCTTGCCTCCTTCCACCCTGAGCTGACCGAGGACACGCGCGTGCACGAGCGCTTCCTCGCGCTCGTCGAGGCGCACCGAGACCGAGTCCCCGAGGAGGTGATGTCCCGATAGCCGGCCACTCGAAGTGGGCGCAGATCAAGCACAAGAAGAAGGCGACCGACGCGAAGCGCGGTCAGCTCTTCTCGAAGCTCTCGCGCGCGATCATCGTCGCGGCGCGCGAGGGCGGGCCCGATCCCGCGAACAACCTCGCCCTCCAGAACGCGATCGAGAAGGCGCGCTCCTACTCGATGCCGAAGGAGAACATCGAGCGCGCGATCGCGAAAGGCGCGGGGACCGACGCCGAGGGAGCCCAGTACGAGACGGTCGTGTACGAGGGGTACGGCCCGGAGGGCGTCGCCGTGCTCGTGGAGGCGCTCACCGACAACCGGAACCGGACCGCCTCGGAGGTGCGGCACCTCTTCTCGAAGCACGGCGGCAACCTCGGGACGACGGGCGCGGTCGCCTGGCAGTTCGAGCGCCGGGGAATCGTCGTCGTCCCGGCCGAGGGCGTGGACGAGGAGGAGCTCGTCCTCGCTGCCGCCGACGCCGGAGCCGAGGACGTGAGGCGCGAGGGCTCGGTGTTCCAGGTC
>JAVQXS010000101.1:0-6032 GCA_033578065.1 Thermoleophilia bacterium | reverse complement strand
CTCGTCCGTCGAGGTCGGTGCCACGAGCTGGACGCGTCGGAGCTCGGGGCGCTCGCCAGCGGGGAGGTCGGCGACGATGAGGCTCGTCGCCCCGTGCGCGCGGGCGTCGGCCGCGAACCGCTCCCACCCGTACGCCTCGAGCAGCGCGGCGTACGTCATGGGCACGAGCGGGGTCGCCGGCAGGCGCTCGCGCACCGCCGCGAGGCACTCGAGACACGCTCCGGTGCGCATGCCGCGGGCGAGCGCCCGCTCGGCCGCGCGGCGGATGACAGGCCCGTCTGCGAGCGGGTCGGAGAAGGGGAAGCCGAGCTCGACGAGGTCGGCGCCAGCCTCGACCGCCGCGTCGGCAAGCTCGGGGGCCTCTGGCCCCGCCATGAGGTAGACGGCGAGCGCCTTGCGCACCGTCACGTGTCGCTCGGCACCACGGTCATGCCGGAGCCCCACCTTCCTCCTTCGCGAGCGCGCGCAGCGCCTCGGCGAGGTCCTTGTCGCCCCGGCCGGAGAGGCATACGAGCACGAGCTCGGCGTCGAGGTCGGTGACGCGCGCGAGCGCATGCGAGGGCTCGAGCGCGGGGACGATCCCCTCCGTCTCGGCGAGGCGACAGAAGGCGCGCAGCGCCTCCTCGTCGGTGGCGGTGACGTAGCGCACCCGTCCCGTGTCCCTGAGCCACGCGTGCTCGGGCCCGACGCCGGGGTAGTCGAGACCGGCGGAGATCGAGTGCGCGTCGAGGATCTGGCCGTCGGCGTCGGCGAGCACCGACGAGCGCGCGCCGTGGAGGATCGCGTGCCGGCCGCTCGAGAGGGAGGCAGCGCCGGCAGCCTCGACGCCGACGAGCTCGACCTCCTCGTCTCCGAGGAAGCCTGCGAACGTCCCGATCGCGTTCGAGCCCCCGCCCACGCAGGCGACGACCGCCTCGGGGAGGCGTCCCTCCGCCTCGAGGTGCTGCGCGCGCGCCTCGCGGCCGATCGTCGCCTGGAGCTCTCGCACGAGCTCGGGGTAGGGAGCGGGACCGACGCAGGAGCCGATGAGGTAGTGCGTCGTCTCGACGTTCGCGATCCAGTCCCGGATCGCCTCGCTCGTCGCCTCCTTCAACGTCCGCGTGCCGATCTCGACCGGACGCACCTCGGCTCCGAGGAGGCGCATGCGCTCGACGTTCGGACGCTGACGGCGCATGTCCTCTGCCCCCATGTAGACGACGCAGGCAAGGCCGAACCGCGCGCACACGGTGGCGGTGGCGACGCCGTGCTGGCCGGCGCCCGTCTCTGCGACGATCCGCCGCTTCCCAAGGCGGCGCGCGAGCACCGCCTGGCCGAGCGCGTTGTTGAGCTTGTGCGCCCCCGTGTGCAGGAGGTCTTCCCGCTTGAGGTAGACGCGCTTGCCGGGCGCGAAGCGCTCGGCGAGCGTGAG
The DNA here is from genome assembly GCA_033578065.1 of Thermoleophilia bacterium. Classification (GTDB taxonomy): domain Bacteria; phylum Actinomycetota; class Thermoleophilia; order Gaiellales; family Gaiellaceae; genus GMQP-bins7. Next base: position 4,624 of record JAVQXS010000101.1, on the reverse strand, counting down.
CGGGGTCGGCCGTCCGGCGTAGGAGCGAGCGAGCGCGTCGAGCTCGGCGAAGAAGCTCTCGTCGGTCTTCGCGGCTTCCCAGGCCGCCTCGAGCTCGTCGAGCGCGGGGATGAGCGTCTCCGGGACGTAGCGCCCGCCGTAGGGGCCGAAGAGCCCCCTCATACGCGGACGGCCTCCACGAACGCTCGCACCCTCGCGTGGTCCTTCACTCCGGGCGCGGTCTCGAGGCTCGAGGACGCGTCTACCGCCCAGGGCTGGACGCGCTCGATCGCCGCGCGGACGTTCTCCGGACCAAGCCCTCCCGCGAGGACAACCCGGCCCTCGGCGACCGCCGCGCGCTCCCAGTGACCGGGATCGCCCTCGCCCCAGGGGAGATCGAGGTGCCGAGCCACCGCCCGCCGCCGCCAGAGGAGCACGGCGTCACGACCACGGACGCGCCCGCGCTCGCGCGCGTGCACCTGGTCGAGGCGAGCCGCGCTCTCGCCCGCCTCCCCGACCCAGACCGCGACCGCGAGCGTCCCGTCGGGGACGGGGGGCACGACGTCGGTCGCGCGCGGGCTCTCCGGCACGAGCACGAAGCCGAGGAGGTCGGCCCCGGCGTCGGCCGCCGCCTCGACGTCCTCGAGCCGCGTGAGCCCGCACACCTTCACGAGCGGCCGCGCGAGGAGGGAGGCGAGCTTCGCCGCCGGGTCGGGCGCGCGCATGAGCGCCGACCCGACGAGGATCGCGTCCGCGCCCGCGAGCTCGGCCTCGGCTCCCTGTGCCCGCGTCTCAATGCCCGACTCGGCGACGACGACGCGCTCGGGCGCGCGGTCGCGCGCCCGAGCGACGAGCGCAAGCTGCGCCTCGCGGTCGATGCGGAAGGTCCCGAGATCGCGCGCGTTGAGCCCGATGACCGGGGCGGGCAGCGCGAGCGCGCGCTCGAGCTCGGTGTCGTCGTGCGCCTCGACGAGCGCGTCGAGCCCGAGCGCGGAGGCGACGTCGAGCAGCCGCGAGCAGGTCGCGTCGTCGAGGTCGCGCAGCAGGAGGAGGACCGCGTCCGCGCCGGCCTCCCGTGCCGTCCGCAGGTCGTCCTCCCTCGAGAAGAACCCCTTCGCGAGGAGGGGCAGGCTCGCTGCCGCCCGCGCCGCGCGGAGGTCGTCCCAGCTTCCGCCGAAGCGCTCGTCGACGAGCACGGAGACCGCGGCTGCTCCCGCCCGCTCGTAGCTCGCGGCGAGGGCCGCGGGATCGGCGTCGGGGCGGAGGTCTCCGGCCGAGGGCGATCGGCGCTTGATCTCCGCGATCGCTCCCAGGCCGGACCCCGCGAGCGCGTCGTGGAAGCGCCCCATCAGCCCGCACCCTCCCGCGAGAAGCGGACGAGCTCCTCGAGGAGCTCGCCTGCACGTCCCGAGTCGATCGCCACCCGCGCGAGCGCGAGCCCCTCGCGGAGGTCGGCGGCGTGCCCAGCGGCCGCGACTGCGCCAGCGGCGTTCAGGAGCACAGCATCGCGCTTCGGGCCGGGCGCCCCGGCGAGGACCTCGCGCGCGACGCGCGCGTTCTCCTCCGCCGTCCCGCCCGCGAGCGCCTCCGGGCGGCAGCGCTCGATCCCGAGCTCACGCGGGTCGATCGTCCGCTCCCGGATGCTCCCCTCGCGGACCTCGGCAACGGCGTTCGGCCCCGCAGGCGAGAGCTCGTCGATGCCGTGCGCGCCGTGCACGACGAACGCCCGTCGTGCTCCGAGCGCCGCGAGCGCCTCCGCGACCGTCCGCACGAGCCCCGGAGCGTACACCCCGAAGATGCCGGCCCGAGCGCCCGCCGGGTTCGTGAGCGGGCCGAGGACGTTGAACACCGTGCGCGTCCCGAGCTCCCTCCGCACGGAGGCTGCATGGCGCATGGCCGGGTGGTGGGAGGGCGCGAACATGAACCCGAAACCGAGCCGGTCGATGGAGGCAGCGATGCGCTCCGGGGGCTGCTCGAGGGCGAAGCCAAGCGCCTCGAGGACGTCCGCCGACCCCGAGACGGAGCTCACAGCCCGGTTCCCGTGCTTCGCGACCGCGGCGCCGGCCGCTGCGGCGACGATCGCCGCCGTCGTCGAGATGTTGAACGTCCGCGCCCCGTCGCCCCCGGTGCCGACGACGTCGACGACGTCCTCCCGCGAGGGACGGACCGGGAGCACGTGCTCCCGCATCGCCTCCGCGCAGCCCGCGATCTCCTCGGCCGTCTCCCCCTTCGCCCGCAGCGCGACGAGGAAGCCGCCGATCTGCGCCGGCGTCGCCTCGCCGCGCATGATCTCGCCCATGACCGCGCGCGCCTCCGCGCGCGCGAGGTCCCGCCCGTCGAGGGCGGCGGCGATCGCCTCCCGGATCATCGGAGGAAGTTCTCCGCCATCCTCCGCCCCTCGGGGGTGAGCACGGACTCGGGGTGGAACTGCACGCCCTCGATCGGGAGCTCGACGTGGCGAACGCCCATGACCTCGCCGTCCGCCGTGCGCGCGGTGACGACGAGCTCCTCCGGCACACGGACGGCCGCGAGCGAGTGGTAGCGGCCGACCTCGACCTCCTCCGGGAGCCCCGCGTACACCCCGCGCCCGTCGTGGCGGATCCGGCTCGCCTTCCCATGGAGGAGCGCCCGAGCCGGGCCGACCTCGCCCCCGAAGGCCTCGACGATCGCCTGATGGCCGAGGCAGACGCCGAGCGTGGGGACCGTCGGGCCGAGGCGTCGGATGACCTCGACCGAGATCCCAGCCTCGGCCGGCCTCCCCGGCCCCGGCGAGATGACGAGCCGGTCGGGAGCGAGCGCCTCCGCGTCGCCCACGGAGATCGCGTCGTTGCGGAAGACGAGCACCTCCGCCCCGAGCTCCTCGAGGAGGTGGACGAGGTTCCACGTGAACGAGTCGTAGTTGTCGACGAGGAGGACCCTCATGCGAACTCGGCCTCCGCGAGCTCGATCGCTGCCTCGAGCGCCGCGAGCTTCGCGAGGCACTCGCGGTGCTCCGCGGCAGGCTCGGAGTCGGCCACGACGCCCGCGCCCGCCTGGAGGTAGGCGACGCCGTCGGCGACGACGATCGTCCGCAGCGCGATGCAGGTGTCCATCGTCCCGCTCGGGAGCACGTAGCCGACCGCCCCAGCGTACGGGCCCCGTCGGTACCCCTCGAGCTCGGAGATGATCTGCATCGCCCGCACCTTCGGCGCGCCGGTCACCGTCCCGGCCGGGAAGCACGCGCGCAGGACGTCCCAGGGCGAGACGCCCTCGCGAAGCTCCCCGACGACCTCGGACACGAGGTGGGCGACGTGCGAGAAGCGCTCGACCTCGAAGGAGCGGACGACGCGCACCGTTCCCGCCCTGCACACCCGTGAGAGGTCGTTCCGTCCGAGGTCGACGAGCATGACGTGCTCCGCCCGATCCTTCGCCGAGGCGAGGAGCCGCTCCGCGTCGCCCTCCCCGACCGTCGTCGTGCCGGCGATCGGGCAGACGCTCGCCCGGCCCTCCTCGCAGGCGACAAGCCGCTCCGGGGAGGAGCCGACGAGCGCGAGCTCGCCGAGCTCGAGGAGGAAGAGGTACGGGGAGGGGTTCACGCGCCGCAGTGCGCGGTAGAGAGCGAGCGGCGAGGCCGCGGTGGGGCGCTCCGCACGCTGCGAAGGAACGACCTGGTACGCATCTCCGGCGCGGATGTACTCCTTGCAGCGACGCACCATCTCCTCGTAGCGCTCGCGGGGAGGGAAGCGCCGCAGGAGCCCCGACGCACCGTCCGTCCTCGCCGCCCTCTCAGGCGGGGGAAGAGGCTCCCCAAGCCTCGCCGCGAGCGCGTCTGGGTCGCCTGCGAGGACCTCGACCACGCCTGCGCCGTGGTCGAAGCGCAGGAGCGTCTCCGCGACGACGAAGCGGCTCTCCGGAAAGGGGGGGCCCTCCTCGGGGAGGGGGACGCTCGGCTCGAGGGCAGAGGCGTGGTCGTACGCGAGGTACCCGACGACAGGCGCGGAGCTCCGCTCTGCCTCGGCGAGCGGGACGAGGCGCGATCCCGTCCCGACGAACGAGTTACGACCCAGCCGCCCCCGCTCCACGGACTCGAGGAGGAAGCTCCCGCCCTCGGGCGAGCGCAGCCGCAGGTACGCCCCGAGGGGAGTGAGGAGGTCTGCCGGTATCGCGTGGGCCTGGGTCATGCGCTCGATGGGGATCGTGGAGACGGGGACGAAAAACGGCCTCCTCCGAGACCGTCGGCGAGGCGGGGAGGTGGTCGGCGCGCTCAGCGCAGGCTCCCGCCTCGCCACCACGGCCACCAGACGCGGATCGAGGCGGGAGTCATCGCCCGGAGGCTAGCGGCGACGCCCTCCGCGCGCAAGGGCGCTCGAGCTCCTGCTCCTTGCTCCGCCGCCCACCGGAGGCTAAGGTTCGACTCCGATGACCCGCGCGAGGATGAGCCCTGCCCCCCATGCGCTCGGCGGCTTCTGGCTCGTCTTCTACGCGTTCGCGCGGAGCTAGCCGGCGTTCTCCGCCCGCCGACGCCGAGCTAGCGCGACGACGAGACGGCGGGTAGCCCTCCTCCACCCGACCGAAAGGCGACGATGACCGGGAGCGAGCGACGACAAGCGAGATCTCACCGGCGCGCCCGGAGCGCGCGATGACGAGCGTGCCCGCGCACCGGCCG
>JAVQXS010000100.1:0-6095 GCA_033578065.1 Thermoleophilia bacterium | reverse complement strand
ACAAGGCCGGCGCGCTCATGGGGATGTCGCTCACCGAGCGCCAGGGAGGCTCCGACGTGCGCGCGAACGAGACCCGAGCCGAGCCGCTCTCCGACGGCGGCTACGCCCTCACGGGCGAGAAGTGGTTCTGCTCGGCGCCCATGTGCGACGGCTTCCTCATCCTCGCGCAGGCGCCCGCGGGACTCACGTGCTTCGTGCTCCCGCGGATCCTCCCCGACGGCACCCGCAACGCCTTCCACCTCCGACGCCTCAAGGAGAAGCTCGGCAACCGCTCGAACGCCTCCGCGGAGGTCGAGCTCGCGGGCGCGTGGGCGGCGCGGCTCGGCGAGGAGGGGCGCGGGGTGGCGACGATCATCGAGATGGTCGTGCACACCCGGCTCGACTGCGTGCTCGGCTCGACCGCGCTCATGCGGCGTGCCGTCGCGGAGGCGACGCACCACGCCGCGTACCGCATGGCCTTCGGCCGGAGGCTCGTCGAGCAGCCGCTCCACCTCAACGTGCTCGCCGACCTCTGCCTCGACTCCGAGGCGGCGACCGCGACCGCGCTCCGCCTCGCGCGGGCCGTCGACGAGGGCGACGACGCGTTCCGCCGGCTCGCGACGACGGTATCGAAGTACTGGGTGTGCAAGATCGCCCCCACCCTCGTCGGCGAGGCGCTCGAGTGCCTCGGCGGCAACGGCTACGTCGAGGAGTCCGCGCTCCCACGGCTCTTCCGCGAGAGTCCCCTCAACTCGCTCTGGGAGGGCGCCGGGAGCATCAACGCGCTCGACCTCTGGCGGGCCGTCGAGCGCGCGCCGGAGAGCGTGGACGCGCTCCTCGCCGAGGTCCGCGAGGCCGCAGGCGGTGACGCGCGCCTCGACGCTGCACGCGAGCGGCTCGAGGCCGAGCTCGCCGACCTGGAGGACGCCGCCTCCCGGGCCCGCCGCGTCGCAGGCCTCGCGGCCCGGTGCCTCCAGGCCTCGCTCCTCGTTCGGCACGCGCCCGCCGAGGTCGCCGACGCCTTCTGCGCGACACGCCTCGGGGAGGGGGAGGGCCGCGTGTACGGGACGCTCCCCCGGGGGGTCGACTGCGCCGCGATCGTCGAGCGACACACCCCGCGCCTCCCCGAGTAACGCTCAGCGGAGCAGGAAGCCCTCGCCGAGGGGATCGTCGGGGTCGAGCGTAAACGCGTGCTCGCCCGTCCGGTACGCGCTCCCCTCGACCTCCGTCACGACCGCGGGGATCCCCCCGACCTCGGCCTCCCCGACGACCCGGGCGCGGAACTCCGAGCCGACGATCGAGAGGTGGCGGAGCTCCTCCCCGCGGGGGAGCCGACCCGAGCGGTCGAGGAGCGCGAGCCGCGCCGAGGTACCGCTGCCGCAGGGCGAGCGGTCGACCTCGCCGTCCGCGAAGACGGCGACGTTGCGCTGGACGAGCGGCGGGCCGACGCTCTCCTCCTGCCAGAAGATCACGCCGTACAGGTCGCGAAGCTCCGGCTCGAGCGGGTGGACGATCTCGTGCTCGGCCTCGAGCGCCCGCTTGATCGCGCGGCCGAGCTCGATGAGGCGCGGGAGCTCGTCGGCCGCCACCCGCTCCTCGAGCGACGCGTAGAAGGCGCCGCCGAACGCGACGTCGACCGTGCGACCGGCCGCCTCGAGCCGCTCTGCCCACACGAAGGAGGGGACGTTCCGGAAGCGCACGGAGCGCACCTTCCCGTCCTCCACCCACGCCCACGTCTCGAGCCTCCCGGAGGGGACGTCGACGACGATCCGATTCTCGCCCTCTCGCCGCTCGACGACGCCCTCGTCGAGCGCCCAGGTGACGAGCGCGATCGTCCCGTGCCCACAGGCCGTCGAGTAGCCCGCGTTGTGGAAGAAGACGACGCCGAGGTCGGCCCCGGGGTCGTTCGGCTCGACGACGTGGCAGCCGTACATGTCCGCGTGGCCCCGCGGCTCGTAGACGAGGAGCCGCCGCACGTGGTCGAGGCGCTCGAGCGCGTCGCGGCGCTTCTCGAGCACCGTGGCGCCGCGGAGCGGCTCGACGCCGCCCGTGACGATCCGGAAGGGCTCCCCGCCCGTGTGGTAGTCGACGGCGCGGATCTCCGTCACGCGTGGAGCGTCAGCGGCCCTTGAAGGCGGGCAGGCGCTTCTCGAGGAACGCTCGCACGCCCTCGGGGAAGTCCTCCGTCTGCGTCGCCGCCTGCTGGAGGGCAGCCTCGAGCTCGAGCTGCTCGTCGAGCGACGCGGTGTACGCGTGCTCGAAGAGCTGCTTCGTCATCGCCACCGCGCGCGTGGGGAGCTCGGCGTACCAGTCGGCGAGCTCGTCCACCCGCCTCGCGAAGCGCTCGGCCGGCACCTCCTCCGAGACGAGGCCCCAGACGAGCGCCTCGTCGGCGCTCAGGCGGCGGTTCGAGACCATCCACTCGAAGGCGCGCGAGAAGCCGAGGAGGCGGTGGAGGAACCACGTGCAGCCGGCGTCGGGGACGAGCCCGATGGCGATGAAGCCGGGCACGAAGGACGCCTCGCTCGAGGCGATGCGGACGTCGCAGGCGAGCGCGAGCGAGAGGCCAGCGCCGGCGCAGGGCCCGTTGATCGCCGCGAGGACGGGCTTCTCGAGGGCACGCAGCGCGCGGACGTTCGGGTGGTACGTCTCCTCGAGCGCCTCCCGGACGCTCCCGGGGAGCTCGGAGAACTCCCGCAGGTCCTGCCCGGAGCAGAAGCCACGGCCCGCGCCCGTGAGCACGACCGCCCGCACCTCGGGATCGGCTGCCGCGCGGAGCGCGTCGGCGAGCGCGTCGTGCAGCGCCCGGTTGAGCGCGTTGTAGACGTCGGGTCGGTTGAGCGTGATCGTCAGGACCGCGCCCCTGCGGGAGGTGAGCACCTCGTCGGCCATGCCCGCCAGCCTACTCCTCGCGGCGTCGCGCGAGGAAGGCGCGCACCGCCGACTGCGCCTCCTCGCCGAGCATCGAGAGCGCGAGCCAGTCGCGCGCGTGCCCGATCGTCTGGTGCCACGCGAGGTCGCGCCAGACGTTGAGCTGCTGCTTCGCGTAGCGCGTCATCTGGGGCAGCTTGCGCGCGATCGACTCGACCCAGCGGTCGACGACAGCGTCGAGCTCGCTCTCCGGGACGGCGACGTTCACGAGCCCCCACTCCGCCGCGCGAGGCGCGGGGATCTCCTCGCAGAGGAAGATGATCTCCCGGGCACGGCGGTCGCCGACGAGGAGCTGGAGCCACTGCGTCGCGCCTCCCGCCGGCACCGAGCCGTGCTCGAGGCCGACGTGGCGGATGAACGCGGTCTCCACCATCACCGCGAGGTCGCAGGCCATCTGGAGCTCGTTGCCGCCGCCGACCGCGATCCCGTTGATGCGCGCGATCGTCGGCTTGCCGAGCTCGCGGAGTCGATCGTGCATGTCCTTGAAGGCGCCGAACCACTTCCAGTACTCCCACGGCTTCCCGAGGAGCGTCTCCTCCCAGGAGCGGAGATCGGCGCCGACGCAGAAGGCGCGACCGGTGCCGGTGACGACGACGACCCGGATCTCGTCGTCCCAGGAGGCGTCCTCGCACGCGCGCGCGATCTCGCGCAGCATGCGGAAGTCGAAGGCGTTCAAGACGTCCGGCCGATTGAGGCGGATCGTCGCCCGCGGCGGCGTCTTCTCGTAGACGATCGACTCGAAGCCAAGCTCGACGGGATCCCGGGGGCGGGGATGGCTCGGCTCGGACATGGACGGAGCGTATAGCGTCCGCGAGGTGAGCTCGACCGGACTCGCCGCGACCGCCGCCCTCTGCGCCGGCCTCGCGGGCGCGCTCCAGATCGCCGTCCAGGGGCGGCTCGGCGAGCGCGTCGGGAGCCTCGAGGCGGTCGCCACCGCCGTCCTCGTCGGCTCCGTCGTCGCCTTCGCGCTCCTCCTCGCCCTGCGGCGCTCCCTCGGCGGCGTCGGAGAGGCGCTCTCGGGGCCGAAGTGGCAGCTCCTCGGAGGTGTCTGCAGCGTCGTCATCGTCCTCGGGATCACGTACGCCGCCGCACGGATCGGCGTCGTCGCGACGACCGCGTTCCTCATCGCAGCGCAGTTCGCGCTCGCGGCGCTCATCGACCGCTTCGGCTGGTTCGGCGTCGAGCGCGTCGCGCTCACCTGGCCGCGCGTCGCCGGGATCTGCCTCCTCGCCCTCGGCGCGGCGCTCACCTTGCGACGCTGATGGGCGACGAGGCGATCGCGAGCCTGCGCGAGCCCCCGGTGCTCGTCTGGGAGCGGTTCCTCGAGCTCACGGGCATCCCGCGCCCGTCCCGCGGGGAGGAGGCCGCCCGCGCGTACGTCGTCGATTGGGCGCAGCGACACGGCTGGCCGAGCGCTGTCGACGCCGTAGGCAACGTCGTCGTCCGCGTACCGGCAACGGCAGGGAGGGAGGGTGCCCCGACGGTCGTCCTCCAGGCGCACCTCGACATCGTCTGCGAGCGGGACCCGGCGAGCCCCGTCGATCCCCGCGCGCAGGCGATCCGCGTGCTCCGGGAGGACGACTGGCTCGTCGCGGACGGAACGACGCTCGGCGCCGACGACGGCATCGGGGTCGCCCTCGCGATGGCGGCGGCGGAGGACGGGGCGGTCGCCCACGGCCCGCTCGAGCTCCTCCTCACCGTCTGCGAGGAGCAGGGTCTCGAGGGCGCGAAGGGGCTCGATCCGGCGCTCGTCGCTGGGCGACTCCTCGTCAACCTCGACGGGACCTCCGACGGGTCGCTCACGGTCGGCTGCGCCGGGAGCGCGCACGCGCTCGTCCGCGTGCCGCTCGACCCCGCGCCGCTCGCCGACGAGCGCGTGCTCCTCGTCGAGCTCGGAGGGGCGCGAGGCGGCCACTCCGGAGGCGACATCCACCGGGGCCGCGCGAACGCGATCGTCGCCCTCGGACGACTCCTGCGGAGCGCGCGGACGAGCGCCCCACTCCGGCTCGCCACCCTCGAGGGCGGCGAGAGCCGGAACGCGATCCCGCGCGAGGCGTCGGCGACGATCGCGGTCGCCGGACGCGACGAGGACGTCATCCTCGCAGCGCTCGACGCCGGGCTCGAGGCGCTGCGGGCAGAGCACGCGGGGACGGGCGACGACCTCTCCCTGGCGATCAGTTCGGCGAGCGCTCGAGCCGCCGCGAGCGCCGAGACGACGGCGCGCGCGCTCGGCCTCCTCGGAGCCCTGCCGAGCGGCGTCATCTCCTTCGCGGCCGGGCGCGCAGATGCGGTCGAGACGAGCACGAGCCTCAACGTCGCGCGCTCTGAAGGCGGCGTCCTCTCGCTCGCCTCGATGATTCGGAGCTCGTCGGCGAGCGGGCTCGAGGAGGTCGCCGCCACGATCGAGCGCGTCGCGCGAGCGCACGGGGCGGCGGTCGAGATCGACCGCTCGTACCCCCCGTGGGAGCCGAGCCTCGACTCGCCGCTCGTCACGGCGGCGAGGCGGGTCTACCGGCGCCTCTTCGGTATCGACCCGAGGCTCGAGGTCGTCCACGGCGGGCTCGAGTGCGCCGTCCTCGGCGCGAAGCTCCCCGGCGTCGAGATGGTCTCCCTCGGCCCGACGATCCTCGACCCGCACGCGCCGGGCGAGCGCGTCAGCATCTCGAGCACGGAGCGTGCGTTCCGCCTCCTCGTCGCCCTCCTCGACGACCTCTCGCGACCCTCGCCCGGAGCGTCTGCCTCTACAGCCCGAACGGGTTGACGGGGCGCGTCCCGGTCGCGACGAGGACGCTCTTCGTCTCCAGGTAGAGCTCGAGCGCCTCGAGGCCGAGCTCGCGTCCGAAGCCCGACTGCTTGTAGCCGCCGAAGGGGATGCCGGGGAACGCGCTGTAGGGCATGTTGATGCCGACCGTGCCGGACTTGATCCGGGCGGCGAGACGGTGGCCGCGGGCGGGATCGCGGGTCCAGACGGTCGCCATGAGCCCGTAGCGGACGTCGTTCGCGAGCCGGACCGCCTCCTCCTCGTCCGCGAAGGGGATGACGGCGACGACGGGCCCGAAGACCTCCTCCTGCGCGATCTCGAGCTCGTTCCCCGCAGCGACGACGGTCGGCGGGTAGAAGGCGCCGGGCCCTTCGGGAACCTCGCCTCCGGCGACGAGCTCCGCGCCCGCGTCGAGGGCGCGCTC
>JAVQXS010000099.1:0-6101 GCA_033578065.1 Thermoleophilia bacterium | reverse complement strand
GAGGAGGATTCGACGGTTGCTCGCGGCGGGCGACCTCACGGCTCGAGCTCGACGTACGTCACCGCGTCGGGATCGGCCGGGACGAGACCGAGCTCCCTGCGGGCCCGCGTCTCAACCCGAGCGGTCGCTGACACGCTCGAGAGCTGCGAGCGCAGCGAGGCGATATCCGCCCGGAGCTGCGACTGCTCGCGCGTCGCCCGGTCGAGCGCGACGTTCAGCTGGAGGACGGCGACGTTGACCGCGACGACGCCCGCGAGCAGCGCCGCGAAGACGACGATCCAGAGGACCCCGCGGAGCGCGAACGGCGCCGACCGAGGGAGCGGCGCGAGCCGCGCGCCCTGCGCCGGGCGCGACCGCGTGCCGTGCGCGAGGGTCGACATCAGATGCGCTCCGCCGCCCGTAAGCGCGCCGAGGCCGCGCGGGGGTTCTCGTCGAGCTCGCGGCGGGTTGGACGGATCGGCCGCGGCGTGAGGATGCGGAGCTCCGGCTCGTGGCCGCACCGGCAGACAGGGAGCTCCGGCGGGCAAACACACCCGCGCGCCTTCTCCCGGAGGAAGCGCTTGACGATCCGGTCCTCGAGGGAGTGGAACGAGATCACCGCGAGTCGCCCACCGGGGCGAAGCATCGCGAGCGCCGCGGGGAGACCCGCCTCGAGCGACTCGAGCTCGTGGTTGACCTCGATGCGGAGCGCTTGGAACACCCGCTTCGCGGGATGCCCGTCGCCGAAGCGGGCAGGCGCGGGGATCGAGGCCCGAACGACGTCGACGAGCTCGGCCGTGCGCTCGATCGGACGCTCCCGGCGGCGGCGGACGATGCCACGGGCGATCTGGCGCGCGTAGCGCTCCTCGCCGTAGCGACGGAAGAGGTCGGCGAGCTCCCGCTCGCTCCACGTGGCGACGATGTCGGCGGCGCTCGTCTCCTCGCCGGGATCCATCCGCATGTCGAGCGGAGCGTCGGTCGCGTACGAGAAGCCCCGCTCCGGACGATCGACCTGCATCGAGCTCACCCCGAGGTCGAGGAGGATCGCGTCCGCTCGGACGCCGTTGTCCGCGAGCTGCCGCAGCACGAGCGCGTAGTCGCCCCGGAGGAAGCGGAGCTGGACGCCACCCGCGACCGCCCGCAGCCGGTCGAAGTACGGCTTCACGGTCGGGTCGCGGTCGATGGCGACGAGCTTCCCGCGCCCTGCGAGCTCGGCGAGGAGGAGCCGCGAGTGGCCACCCGCGCCGAACGTCGCGTCCACGATCGTCTCGCCAGGACGGACGGCGAGGAGCTCGCGCACCTCCTGCGCGAGCACGGGGACGTGATCAGCGGAGCTTCTCCGCCAGACGTTCGGCAACATCGGCTGCGCTCCCCTCCATCTCCCGGACGCCTGCCTCCCACACGGTCCGGTCCCAGATCTCGAGGCGATCCTCCACGCCGGCGATGACGACCTCCCGCCCGAGCCCGGCGTGCTCGACGAGGTGCGGCGGCACGAGGACGCGTCCCTGGCGGTCGAGCTCGGCGACGAACGCGCCAGCGAAGACGTGACGCTTCATGCGACGCGCCTCGCGCGTGAGCGAGTCGAGCTCTGCGATCGGCGCCACGCTCCGCTCCCACGTTGCCCGGGGGAAGACGTCGACGTTGCGCTCGAGCCCGCGCGTGAGGACGACGCCGTCGGCGAACGCGTCTCGGAACCGAGCAGGGAGCGTGATTCTGCTCTTCTCGTCGAGGGTGTGCTCGTACTCGCCGTAGAACATGGGAGGTCGTCTCGCTTTCCCACGATGCCCCACAATACTCCACTTTGTTCCACAATGCAACCCCGCCTCCCCCTGGCGTCCTCGAGGAGCGGCTCAGCGCTCGCGCCTCCCGCCCGGCGAGCCGCGTCGCCGGTCAGCGGAGCGCGATCGACTCGGCGTGGACGCCACGGCCGACGAGGGCTCCCGCGCCGCAGCGGGCAGCGAAAGCGAGCGCCCGCGCGCGATCGACGCCGGCGGCGAGCGCGTACGCGAGCCCGGCAGCGAAGCAGTCCCCGGCTCCGTACGCGTCGGCGACCGGGCCCGGGACCGGCGCGGCCGAGTACGGCCCGCCGGGCTGCGCCCAGCCTCCGAGCGCCCCGGACGTGCTCACGACGAGCCGAGGCTCCGGGTCGAGCCCGCCGGGCTCGTAGCGCTCTGCCTCGTCGGTCCCGCTCGCGACGAGCGCGTCCAGCAGGACGGAGCCCCGGCGGAGCGTCGCGAGCTCCCGAGCCGTCGCGACGAGCACCCGACCCCGGCGTGCAGCGACGAGGGCGTCGACATCCCCGGCGCAGAAGTACACGGCATCGCAGCCCGCGAGCACGTGCCACGGCAGCGAGCGGTCGTGCCCTCGCGGGTGGAGCTTCGGCCCGACGGTCGTGATCGTCCGCTCCCCGGCCTCGTCCACGAACGTCACCGCGCGCCGCTGCGGCAGCGACACGAAGGACGCCAGCACCTCCACCCCGCGCTCCTCGAGCTCCGCCTTCGCCCTCCTGCCGTGCGCATCGTCGCCGAGAGCGGTGAAGAGGAGAGCTGAGCCCGTGAGAGCCGCGAGCTGGATCGCCGCCACCGCCCCGCCCCCTCCGGCCTGCTCCCACGAGTCTGTCGCCGCGACGATCTCCCCGGAGCGCGGCACGGCCTCCACGGCGAGGAACTCCACCCACTCGACGTGGCCGACGACCGCGCAACGCACAGCTCCATGCTCACAGATCCCGTCCTCGCGCACGCGCGCGGGACACGATCCGGCGCCGATCCGTCGGAGAGCTCCTCTCCGGCACGCGCAGGCGCCCCGCGGCCAGCCGCTTCGAGCCCGGCTCTGAGCGAGACGCGCCCTCCACGCGTGCCTCCTCGGCGCGGCGCGCGTCCCGCCTCGCCGGGTCGGGTCGAGCCCGCTCGGCCGCGAGCTCGAGGAGGACGGCGCTCGCGCGCGGCGCTCGTTCGACGTCGCGCTCGACCTCGCGCTTCGCCTCCCTTCACCCTCCCGGCGCGGCGCGGGCTCGCCAGCGCCCCCGGGCGGCGAGATCGACGTACGGCGGCCACGTGGCCCGCGTCGGCGGGCCGCGGGCTGCGGACGCGGTCAGGCCTCGCTACCGATGATCCCGTCGTGCTCCCCGGGCGCCGCGGCGTCGGCTCGTCGGGGCGCCTCGTCCGCTCTGCCAGCGGCGTCGAGCGGACGGTCGCCCGGGTCGAGCTCGCGCGGGTCGCGGCCGACCATGGTCATTCCAGGAGCCGGTAGCCCACCCCCCACACGTTGACGACGAACGAGTCGGAGGCGTCGAGGCGGAGCTTGCGGCGCACGCGGGAGGCGTGCGACTCGAGCGTCCGCGTCCGCCCTGGGGAGCGGAAGCCCCACACGTCTCGGAGCAGCTCCTCCTTCGTGAACACTCGGTAGGGGTCGGTCGCGAGCCGGGCGACGAGCTCGAACTCGCGCGCGGAGAGCTCGACCGGGGTGTCGCGGACGAGCACGCGTCGGGTGCGCCGGTCGACGACGAGGTCTCCGGCCGTGAGCGTGTCGGCCCCCGGGCCCGATCGGCGGAGGATCGCCCGGATCCGCGCGACGAGCTCCTCGTAGGCGAACGGGCGCCCGAGGGCGTCGTCGGCGCCCCGCTCGAGCGCCCGGACGCGCTCGACGGGGTCGGCGGAGGAGGCGAGGACGATGACCGGGACGTTGCGATCCCACGACCTCCCCGGCTCGCCAGCCCGCAGCCGCTGACAGAGGTCGAGCTCGCCGGAGAGGACGAGATCCGGCCGCAGTCGCTCGACGAGCTCGAGCGCCTCGCTCCGCCGTGCTGCGCCGAGGACGTCGAACCCGTCCTCGCGCAGGTGGCGTCCGAGGTACTCCCGGATCTCGGGCTCGGGCTCGGCGACGAGGACGGCGCTCGGCATGCCGCCGACGCTAGCCGGCCCCGCGCCCCGCCGCCAGGTGTCCGTTGCGGAGGATCTGCGACGAGCTTTCCGCCGCCGCCAGGTCCGGAACCGGCACCGGGCCGTCCGCGCCGCTCAGAGCCGCCCGTGCCGCGCGATGCCCCACACGAGCCAGAGCCCGAACGCGCCCGAGAGCACGAAGCCGAGGAAGGAGAGCACGTGCAGCCCCACGATGCGCGGCCCCTCGTCCGCGAACACGCCGATGATCGCCGAGCCGACGAGGCCGCCGGCGACGACGAGCGCGACGGCGAGGCGGTTCGACGCCTGGTCGAGGTGCGCGTCGATCTCGTCGATGCCCGGGTTCTCGACGCGCACCTGGAACGTGCCGTCGCGCAACCGGTCGAGCACATCCGAGACCTGGAAGGGGAGGTCGCGCGCCCGCGAGGCGAGGGCGACCACCTCGGCCCGCGTGCGGGACGCGAGCACGCGGGGCTGGTAGCGGTCCGCCATGAGCGCCCGGGCGTACGGTCGCGCGACCGCGAACACGTTGAGCTCCGGGTACACCTCCTGGGTCACCGAGGCGAGCGTCGCGATCGCCTTGTCGAGCATGACGAAGCGCGACGGCAGCTTGAGGTTCAGCGAGTAGATGAGCTGGAACGCCTCACGGATGACCTGGAGGGGGTCGATGTCCGAGAGGCGGGCGCCGTAGTAGCGGTCGAAGAGCGCCTGGAGCTCGGCCCGCAGCTCCTCCTCGCGCTCGGGCGCGTAGCGCACGCCGAGCTCCCGTAGGCGCCGCGGGATCGCATCGACGTTCTCGGTCGCCGCGTCGACGAAGAGCCGCGTCGCCCGTGCCATGTCCTCGTCCGTGAGCTTCCCCGCCTGCCCGAAGTCGACGAGACCGAGGGCGCCGGCCGGCAGGACGAAGATGTTCGCCGGATGCGGATCGGAGTGGAAGAAGCCGTGCCGGAACACCATCGTCATCCACGCGTCCGCCATCCGGTAGGCGATGTCGCGACGCTCCGCCGGAGGGAGCGCCTCGAGATCGAGGTCGGCGACCTTCGTCCCGTCGAGGTACTCGAGCGTGAGCACGCGGGACGTCGAGTACGAGCGCACGACACGCGGGACGACGACTCCTTCGTCCGAAGCGAAGTTGCGACGGAACACCTCGGCGTTCCGGGCCTCGTGCCGGTAGTCGAGCTCGAGCCGGACCGAGCGTGCGAACTCGCCCACCACCTCCCGCGGATCCATGAACTCGAGGGCGCGTACGCGCTCGCGGAGGAGCCTCGCGGCCTGGTAGAGGAGCGCGAGATCGGACTCGATCTGCTCCCGGGCGCCGGGGCGCTGCACCTTCACAGCGACGCGCTGCCCGTCCGGGAGAACGGCGCGGTGCACCTGCCCGATGGACGCGGAGGCGACGGGTGTCTCCTCGAACGAGAGGAACGCCTGCTCGAGCGTGAGATCGAGGTCCGCCTCAACGACGCTGCGAACCTCCTCGAACGCGACGGGAGCGACCTCGTCCTGGAGACGGCGGAGCTCGGCGGCGACGTCCGGCGGGACGACATCGGGACGGGTCGAGAGCAGCTGGCCGAACTTCACGAACGTCGGCCCGAGCTCCTCGAGGAGCTCGCGGAGCCGCCGTCCTCGGTCGGACGCGGAGTCTTCGTCGTCTCGGCGCCCGTCGCGCCCGATGAGACCGCCGAAGCGCTTGCGCCCGAGGACGTAGCCGAACCCATGGCGCGCTGCGACGTGCGCGATCTCCGAGAGACGCTCGAGACTGCCGGCGGCGCGCCCTCCCGCGGCCATGGACGGAAGTGTGGCAGCTCGCCCGACCGCGAGTCGGCGGCGGGCTCCCAGGCGCACGCGCTCAGCGCGCGCGCTCGAGGAGCTTCAGGCGATGCTCGAGCTGAGCGACGCGGAGCTCGAGGTCCTCGAGCGCCTCTCGGGAGGCGAGGCCGAGCTCCTCGGCGATGCGGGACGCGCCCATTCCGGCCCGCTCGCTCGTTCGCTCGAGCTCGCGGCGCCAGCTCGCGACGACGTCGCGCGCCGCCACGCGCACCTCCTCGCGGTCGACGCCGAGCCGGGACGCGATCGCATCTGCGAGCTCGTCGGCGCGCTCGGCGACGAGCGCGAGAGCGCCCACGCCAGCGAGCGCCAACGTCTCCACCGAGCCCCGCTCGCGCTCGCTAGCGCGGCCGGCCATGAGGCCTCGACGCCCGTCGTTGGCGGCGCCGCTCCCGCTTCGAC
>JAVQXS010000098.1:0-6111 GCA_033578065.1 Thermoleophilia bacterium | reverse complement strand
CACGAGGCGCTGAAGGATGATCCAGAGCTCGAGACAGCGAGCGAGGGCGCGGAGCCCAACCGGTTCGTCGTCGTCCGTCCCCGCCCGCTTGCTCGGTGAGGTGGAGGACGCGCTCCTCGAGCGCTGGCTCGAGGATCTCCTCGCGACCCCCGGACTTACCGCCATCCGGGACCCGAGCCTCGCCCGGCGTGCGCTCGTCGAGGACGCGCTGCGCGCCCTGCCCCTCGTGGAGGCAGCCTCGGGGCCGATCGTCGACGTCGGCTCGGGGGGTGGCGTCCCGGGCATCCCGCTCGCGATCGCTCTTCCGCACCGCTCGTTCACCCTCCTCGAGCCTGTGTGGAGGAAGGCGGCGTTCCTCGTGCGCCAGGCAGAGCGGCTGGGAAACGTCGAGGTCGTCCGCGGCCGCGCGGAGGAGCAGCCGCTCGAGCGCTGGGGGGTCGGCCTCGCGAAGGCGCTCGCTGCTCCTCCAGTCGCGGCGGAGCTGACGCTCCCGCTCGTGCGAACGGGTGGCGTCGCGATCCTCTGGGTCGGCGCCACCGCCGATCGGGCCCGGGTCGCACGCGCGGCCGAGCTCGTCGGAGGCCGGCTGGAGGCGGACGCCGAGGGGCTGCTGGCCGTCCGGAAGGTAGCGCCGACGCCCGCCGGCTTCCCCCGGCGGGCGGGGGCGGCGAGGAAGCGCCCGCTCGCGTGACCACGGGCAGGAGGCACGCCGTCCGGCGCGAGCGCGAGACTAGCGGCGTGGCGGCTGCGACTCTCGAGGTCGAGCGGAGTGGGCACCGCGAGCGCCCTTCCGGTGCGACGACGCGGGTCGTGGCCGTCGCGAATCAGAAAGGAGGCGTGGGGAAGACGACGACCGCGGTCAACGTCTGCGCCTGCCTCGCGGAAGCCGGGGAGCGCGTCCTCCTCGTCGATCTCGACCCACAGGCGAACGCGACCTCGGGACTCGGTCTGCGGGCGAACGGCGTGTCGACGTATGAGCTCCTCGACGGCGTCCCCCTCTCCGCGCTCGTCCGTCCGACGAGTGTCCCGAACCTCGATGTCGTCATGGCACGCAGCGATCTCGCCGCCGCTGCGGTCGAGCTCTCGTCGCGGGAAGGGGGCGAGCGCTACCTCGCGGACGCGCTCGCGGGGAGGGTCGGCGGCTACCGCTTCGTCTTCCTCGACTGCCCGCCGTCGTTCGGTCCGCTGACGGTGAACGCGCTCGCGGCCGCGAGCCGCGTGCTCGTTCCCGTCCAGGCAGAGTACTACGCGCTCGAGGGCCTCTCGCAGCTGCTCGCGACCGTGAGCCACGTGAGGGCGAGGCTCAACCCCGAGCTCGCGATCGCGGGGATCCTTTTGACGATGGCCGATCGTCGTACGCGGCTCTCGATGGAGGTGGAGGCAGAGCTGCGGCGGCACTTCGGCGACCTCGTGCTGCGGACGACGGTGCCCCGATCGGTGCGGCTCGCAGAGGCGCCGAGCTACGGGCTGCCGGTGATTGCCTACGACCCGGACTCGCCCGGCGCGCAGGCGTACTGGAAGGTGGCGAGGGAGCTTGTCGAGCGCTCCTAGCGAGCGGCGGGGCCTCGGACGCGGTCTCGAGGTGCTCCTCGGCGACGCCGGTCAGCCGGAGCTCGTCCACCTCCCGATCGAGACGATCCATCCGAATCCGCGACAGCCGCGACGGCGATTCGAGCCCGAGGCCGCCTCCGGCCTTGCTGCCTCCATCCGCCTCCAAGGCGTGCTCCAGCCGATCATCGTTCGCCGACGGGAGGAAGGGGGGTTCGAGCTCGTCGCCGGCGAGCGACGCTGGCGAGCGGCACGGGCGGCGGGGCTGCCGACGCTGCCCGCCCTCATTCGTGATGTCGGTGACAGCGAGTCGCTGCTCCTCGGGCTCGTCGAGAACGTCGCTCGGGAGCAGCTCTCGCCCGTTGAGGAGGCACGGGCCTACGCGTCGCTCGTGGACGAGTTCGAGCTCTCGCTCAGCGAGGTCGCCGAGCGAGTCGGCCGCTCGAAGTCGTCGGTGTCGAACCGTCTCCGTCTGCTCGAGCTCCCTGAGGAGGTCCTCTGGATGCTGGCGCGGGGCGACCTTACTGAGGGCCATGCCCGCGCTGTCCTCTCGCTTCCCGACGACGAGGCGCGCCTCCGTCTCGCTCGCCGGATCGTCGCCGAAGGGCTCAGCGTGCGCGCGGCCGAGCGGGCCGCGCGGAATGGCGGTGCTCGCCGCCGGCCACGTCGAACGAGCGCGCTCGACCCGAACCTCGTCGACCAGGTGCGAGGCTCGCTCGAGCGTCTCACTGGGCTGCCGGTTCGCATCGTCGGTGGGACGGCGCAGATCCGGTTCGGCGACGAGGCCGGTCTTGCGGAGCTCGCGGAGGCGCTCGCGCAACCTGCTCGCTGACGAGGCGAATGGGCGATCCTGGATTCGAACCAGGGACCTCCGCCTTATCAGAGCGGCGCTCTAACCGGCTGAGCTAATCGCCCCCTGCGAAGCAACTCTAGCGTACGCGCGGCGTCTACCATAGGGAGGAGCTGGCGATGCGGGAGATGACGCTCTACGGAGTGAGCTTCGAGCCGATCGGCAAGCAACCGATCGTGCTCCTGAAGACGCTGGACGGTGACCGGTACCTCCCGATCTGGATTGGACACGCGGAGGCGGCGGCGATCCTCATGCGCCTTCAGGGAGCGACGCCCCCACGACCGATGACGCACGACCTCCTCGCGGAAGTCGTGTCCGAGCTCCAAGGGGAGATCCTGCGCGTGACCGTCACCGAGCTGCGCGAGAACACCTTCTACGCGCGCATCACGATCCTCCAGGACGGCCGCGAGCTCGAGAT
Source organism: Thermoleophilia bacterium (assembly GCA_033578065.1). Taxonomy (GTDB): domain Bacteria; phylum Actinomycetota; class Thermoleophilia; order Gaiellales; family Gaiellaceae; genus GMQP-bins7. The sequence continues at coordinate 3,295 of JAVQXS010000098.1, read as the reverse complement.
CGACTCTCGTCCCTCGGACGCGATCGCGCTCGCCGTCCGCTGCGACGCGCGGATCTACGCAGCTGACGATGTCATCGAGGAGTCGAGCATCGAGTTCCACGCTGAGGAGACCGAGCAGCAGAGCGTCGTCACCGCCTCGAGCCTCGCCGACCTCGACCCTGAGGAGTTCCGGAGGTTCCTCGAGACGGTGACGCCGGAGCAGTTCGCCTCGAGCCTCGAGCCGAGAGAGGACGAGGCGGACGAGGACGAGTAGCTACGCGGTCGCGACCGCGACGAGGAGCGCCGTCCCGTTGAAGACGCCGTGGAGGAGGATGGGGGGGAAGATGCTGTCCGTGCGCAGCCGGAGCCACCCGATGACGATGCCGAAGACGACGAGGACGGGAAGCCCGACGATGAGCCCGTGCGCTGCTGCGAAGAGGAGCGCGGTGACGACGACCGCTACGCGCGAGCCGTAGGGGCGGAGGAGCGAGAGCCCGAGCCCGCGGAACGTCAGCTCCTCCACGAGAGGGGCGAGGACGGTGACGGTGACGAAGAAGGCCGCGAACGGTCCGGCTCGGCTCGGATCCCACTCTCTCGGGACGAGGCCCTGCTCCTCGCTCGCGTCGAGGAAGGGGGCGAGCGCGGCGGCTGCGGCCCAGATGGCGAGGAGAGCGATGGCGGTGAACCCGAGCGCGCGCGGCCACGACGGTGGAGGGCGCCAGGCGAAGAGCTGCCGCCGCTCGAGGCCGAGGGCGATGAGCAAGAGCACCGCGAGCATGAGCGCGTACTGGATGAGGGCAGCGACCGACGACGAGTACTCGTAGGCGACGTCGTCGGGCGTCTCGGCTCCGCCGAGCCGTGTCGCGTAGCTCGCGGCAGCGAGGAGGCCGACGAAGACGAGCCAGACCGCGAGGCGGACGGGGTGACGTGTCCCCGACAGCGAGGCCATGAGCGAGGATTCCAGCACGCGGAGCGGGCGCGCGGAGGCGGAGCTCGCCCGGATCGGACGCGGTGCCGGGCTAGCATGGGGCCATGAGCGCATCCCGGGTGAGGCGGGCCGGGCTCGATCCCGCGACGCTTCACCGCCGGTCGCGGTACCAGCGCGTCCTTCGGCGGAAGCGCCGTCGTCGCGCAGCCCTCCTCGCCGCAGCCCTGCTACTCGCGCTCGGGGCGGCCGCTGGCGTCTCCGCGACGACGGCGATGTTCACCCTCAGCTCGTCCTGCGATCTCGCCTCGCTCCGCCCGCTCGCGATCGGCCGCACCTCGTTCGTCTATGCAGCGGACGGCTCGCTCCTCGGAGCGATCCCCGCGGAGCGGAACCGACAGCCGGTGGCAGCGGCCGAGATGTCCCCGTGGATCCGGAAGGCGACGGTCGCCGTCGAGGACAGGCGCTTCTTCCGGCACGGCGGGCTCGACCTCGAGGGGATCGCTCGCGCCGCCGTGAAGGACATCCAGGCAGGCGCGATCGTCGAAGGTGGGTCGACGATCACCCAGCAGCTCGTCCGGAACCTCTACATCTCGAAGGAGCGCACGGTCGAGCGGAAGCTGAAGGAGGCGTGCCTCGCCGCGAAGCTCGATGGAGCGTGGTCGAAGGAGCGGATCCTCACCACGTACCTCAACGTCGTCTACTACGGGAATCGGGCGTACGGGATCGAGGCGGCAGCCCAGACGTACTTCTCGAAGCCCGCGAAGGAGCTCACCCTCGCGGAGTCGGCTCTGCTCGCAGGGCTCACGCAGGCCCCATCGGCGACGAACCCCTTCACCGCCCCGCACCGTGCCCTCGCTCGCCGCGCTGAGGTGCTGCGAGCGATGCTCGAGACAGGCGCCATCACGAAGCGCCAGTTCCGGATCGCCTCCTCCTCGTCGCTCGGCCTCCGGCCCGGCCGCCTCTACACGGAGATCCGCGAGCCGTACTTCTTCGGGTACGTCCGGGATCGGCTCATCGAGGCGTACGGGGCGGAGCGGGTGCGCTCGGGCGGCCTGCGGGTGTACACGACGATCGTGCCGCGCTACCAGCGTCTCGCCGAGAAGGCGATCCGGGAGACGCTCGACCGCCCGACCGATCCCGCCGCCGCCCTCATCGCCATCAGCCCGAGGACAGGCGCGATCCGCGCAATGGTGGCGGTCGTCCCGAACCGGCCGAGGAACCAGTTCAACCTCGTCTCGCAGGCGCGTCGTCAGCCGGGCTCGACGTTCAAGACCTTCGTGCTCGCCGCTGCCGTGGAGATGGGAATCAACCCCGACTCGACGTACTACGTCTCTGCCCCCTTCATCTACAGGACCCACCCGGCAGGGAGCTGCGAGGACGGGAGCTGGTGGTGCGTGAAGACGTACGCGAACGACTACTACGGCTGGAGCTCCATTCGGAGCGCGACCCTCCGCTCGGATAACGCGGTCTACGCGCAGCTCACGCTCGACGTGGGGCCCGAGCGGGTTGCCGAGGTCGCGCGCCGGATGGGCGTCCGCTCCCCGCTCGATGTCCGCGGAGCGTACGTCCCGTCGATCGGGCTCGGCTCGATCGCGGTGTCGCCGCTCGATCTCGCGTCCGCGTACGCGACGCTCGCAGCCGGTGGCATGTACGCGGAGCCGATGGCGATCCGCCGGGTGGTGTTCCCGGACGGCACGGTCGACACGGCGTGGGGCAAGCCGAAGCGCCGGCGCGCGATCTCGGAGGGAACGGCGGCGGTCGTCACCCGCATCCTCGAGCAGAACGTCCAGTACGGGACGGGCACGCGAGCCGCGCTCGGCCGCCCGGCCGCAGGGAAGACCGGCACGAACGAGGAGCATGCGGACGCGTGGTTCGCGGGCTACACCCCGGAGCTCGCGACGACCGTCTGGGTTGGGTACACCGCGGGCGAGATCCCGATGGAGAACGTCCACGGCATCGCCGTCACGGGAGGGAGCTTCCCCGCCGAGATCTGGCGGCTCTTCATGGCGCCGGCGCTCGAGGGACGAGAGGCAGCCCCCTTCCCGGAGCCGTCCCGGTGGCCGGAGTGGAAGCCCTTCACCCGCGGGAAGTACGCGCTCACGTACGACCCGCGACCGACGACCGAGGAGGAGACGACGACGGAGGCCGAGACAGCGACGGAGACGACGGAGACCTTCACCGGCAACCGCGGGCTCCCGTAGGGTGCCGTGGGCGAGCTGCGGACGATCGAGGACGCGCTCGAGCTCGTGCTCAGGCACGTCCGTCCACTGCCCGTCGAGCGGGTGGAGACGGCAGCAGCCGCGGGACGCTGGCTCGCTGAGGATGCGCGCGCTGCTGTCGACCTCCCCCCCTTCCCGAGCTCGGCGATGGACGGGTACGCGCTCCGTG
>JAVQXS010000097.1:0-6147 GCA_033578065.1 Thermoleophilia bacterium | reverse complement strand
CTCTCGATGACGCCGGAGGAGCGACGCCTGCCGCACATCATCTCCATGTCGAGACGGCGGCGGATCGCGGCGGGGAGCGGCACCTCGCTCGAGGAGGTGAACAAGCTCATGGCGGCGCGCAAGCAGATGGCGAAGATGATGCGGCAGGTCGGGAAAGGGAGGCTCCCGACGCTCCCCGGCGTCCCGCAGCGGTAGCGAGGTCGGGTCTCCTCCGTTGCGCTGCACGGGACGCGCGAGGAGCACCCGTCGCAGGGACTGGAGGTGCGTCGGAAGAGACCTGACTCCCGCTCGTCGCGCTCGCTTCTCCTCAGGCGAGGTCCCTCGTTTGGTGCAACATGGAAGACCTGACCCCGAACGAAAGGCACCCCGAATGGCAGTGAAGATCAGACTCACGCGCGTCGGGTCGAAGAAGAACCCGATCTACCGCGTCGTCGTCGCCGATGCCCGCTCGCCGCGCGACGGGAGGTTCATCGAGATCGTCGGACGGTACAACCCCCAGACCGAGCCCTCGACGATCGACCTCGATGAGGAGAAGGTGCGGGCGTGGCTCGCGAAGGGGGCGCAGCCGACGGAGCCGGTCGCGCGGCTCCTCAAGGTTGCGGGGATCTCGAGATAGCGACCCCAGGTGAGCTCAGCGGTCGCATGGCGGAGCTCCTCGAGTGGATCGCGCGTCGGCTCGTGGACGAGCCAGAGGCCGTGCGCGTCCGCGTCGAGGAGCGCGAGGACGCGGTCGTGTTCCGCCTCGACGTCGCGCCGGACGACCTGGGCAAGGTGATCGGCCGGCAGGGCCGCATGGCACGCGCGCTGCGGAGCGTGGTGCGAGCGGGGGGCGCCCGCTCGCGCCGTCGCTACGTGCTCGAGATTGGGAGCTGACCCGAATCGGCTCGTCCGCGTCGGGCGTGTCGGCCGCCCGCACGGGAGGGACGGCGCATTCGTCGTCGAGGAGGGGAGCACGGATCCCGAGCGCTTCGCGGTCGGCGCGCGCATCGTCGTCGACGGCGAGGAGGCGACCGTCATCGCCTCGCGTCGCATCGCGGGAGGGCGGAGGGCGATCAAGCTCGACCGCCCTGTCGAGCGCGGTGCCGAGCTTGCGGTGCGACGGTCGGAGCTCCCGCCTCCCGCGGAGGGCTCGCACTACGTCGCCGATCTCGTCGGGCTGCGCGTGCTCGACGCGGACGGATCGGAGGTGGGGGTCGTGAGGGATGTGCTGCCGGGCCCCGCGAACGACGCGCTCGAGCTCGACACCGGGCTCCTCCTGCCGCTCGTCGAGGCGTGCGTTCGGGAGGTCGACCTCGCCGGGGGGCGAATCCTCCTCAACCCGGGATTCACCGACTGACGGCTACCGTTCGTCTCCGTGCGCATCGACGTCTTCACCCTCGTCCCGAACGCCTTCGCTTGGATCCGAGAGCGTCGCCCGCTCGCCGCGGTGCTCGGCCGCGAGCTCGAGCTGCGCATCTTCAACTACCGGGACACGACGCCCCTCGGCGCGGGGCAGGTCGACGACGAGCCGTACGGCGGCGGGCCCGGCATGGTCCTCCGCGTGGACGTCGTCGCAGCCGCGCTCGACGCCGTCTACGGAGGAACCCCCGACCACCGGGTGATCGCGCTCACGCCGGCCGGCCGTCAGCTCGATCAGGAGCTCGTCGAGGAGCTCGCGCGCGAGCCTGGGCTCACCCTCCTCTCGGCGCGGTTCGAAGGCTTCGACCAGCGGATCCTCGACCACCTCGCGACCGACGCGATCTCCATCGGCCCCTACGTCCTCTCGGGAGGCGAGATTCCGGCGCTCGCGATCGTGGACGCCGTCGCGCGTCGGCTGCCTGGGGCGCTGAGCTCGGGCGCGGGCGAGGTCGAGAGCTTCTCCCCGGCGCTCGGCGGCGGGCTCGAGTACCCCCAGTACACGAGGCCAGCCGAGTTCCGCGGCTGGCGCGTCCCCGAGGTGCTCCTCTCCGGCGACCACGCTCGCATCGAGCGCTGGCGCCGGGAGCGAGTGCGGAGCCTCGCATGAGCGGGCTCGACGAGCGCGACCTCCCCGCCGCGGAGCTCCCGGAGACGGGCTCTCGGGCAGCGAGCGCTCCCGAGCCCTTGCCCTGGCCCGGGGAATCCGCGCTCGGCGCGGACGGTCGCCCGACCGTCCCGCGACCGCCTGCTCCTCCCTTCTCGTGGCCTTCGCCGTCGACCGGGGAGCACGAGGACGGGGACGCATCCCCTCGGGAGCGCCGACACCCGCTCGACCGTCTCACCGGGAGGCTGCCACGTCGGCTGCGGATCGTCGTCGACTGGGCGGTGACGATCGTCGGCGCCGTGGCGATCGTCCTCGCGATCAAGGCCTGGGTCGTGAACCCGTACCGGATCCCCTCCTCGTCGATGGAGCCGACGCTCCACTGCGCGCGACCGGCGCAGCTCTGCGAGGCACGCTTCTCCGACCGCGTCCTCGCCAACCGCTTCATCTACCACTTCCGCGAGCCGGAGCGAGGCGACATCGTCGTCTTCGAGACGCCCCCCGAGGCGGAGGCCCGCTGCGGCGCCGGGGGAACGTTCGTGAAGCGGATCATCGGGCTCCCCGGGGAGGAGGTCGAGCTTCGGCAGATCGGCGATCACTCGTTCGTCTTCATCGACGGCAAGCGGCTCGACGAGCCCTACGTTCGGCCCGACCGCCGCGACCTGCGGCCGAACGAGACCTTCCGCGTCCCCGAGGGTCACTACTTCGTGATGGGGGATAACCGGGCGCAGTCCTGCGACTCTCGCGAGTGGGGCGCGGTGCCGCGCGAGAACCTCATCGGCAAGGTGTTCATGACGTACTGGCCGCCGAACCGGATCTCCTTCCGGTAGCGCGTCCTGTCCCCGGTAGCGCGTCGGGCGGCGGCGCCATCGGGTACGATTGCGCGTCGGCTTCCGCCCGTCCTCCTGTATGCACACGACCATCGAGAGCCTCGAGCAGCGCCAGCTGCGCACGGATCTCCCCGACTTCAAGGCGGGCGACACGGTCCGCGTGCACTTCAAGGTCATCGAGGGCAACCGGCAGCGCGTCCAGGTGTTCGAAGGGATCTGCATCAAGCGTCAGGGGTCGGGGCTGCGCGAGACGTTCACCGTCCGCAAGCAGTCCTTCGGGGTTGGGGTCGAGCGTACGTTCCCGCTCCACTCGCCGAAGATCGAGAGGCTCGAGGTGGTCGCTGTCGGCGACGTGCGGCGCGCGAAGCTCTACTACCTGCGGTCGAGAGTGGGGAAGAAGGCGCGCGTGCGCGAGCTCCGGCAGGGCTAGCGTCTATCCTCGGCCGGGTGCCCCGGTCGAGCGGTCAGCGGCTCCTCGCCTTCGATCGGCGTCTCGGGGCGCGCCTCGTCGCCGGAGCGGACGAGGCCGGACGCGGCTCCCTCGCAGGCCCGCTCGTCGCCGCGGCGGTGCTCCTCGACTACGGACGCGTGCGCGGCCCCCGCACGCGAGCGCTCGCGCGGCTCGACGACTCGAAGCAGGTAGCGCCCGACGAGCGCGAGGCGCTCTTGCGGGCGATCACCGCCTGCGCGTCCGCGGTGAGCGTCCGCGTCGTTCCCCCCTCGCGCATCGACGGAGAGGGGCTCCATCGCTGCAACCTCGGCGCGCTCGCCGCGGTCCTCGGCGACCTCTGCCCGCCGGCGGAGGTGTGCCTCGTGGATGGCTTCCCGCTCGGCGAGGGGGCGCCGCCGCACCTCCCGATCGTCGACGGCGATCGGACGAGCGCGGCCATCGCGGCGGCCTCGATCGTCGCGAAGGTCCTCCGCGACCGGATCATGCGCAGGCTCGACGCCCTCTACCCTCGGTACGGCTTCCGCTCGCACGTCGGCTACCTCACCCGCGAGCACCAGGCCGCCATCCGCGCCGTCGGCGCCTCGAGCCTCCACCGTCGGTCGTTCCGCGCGGCCTGCTACGGGTCGGCATGAATCGGGGGGAGCGACGAGCCCTCCGCCACTACCGCCTCCGCGGCTACCGGCTCCTCGCCGCGAACGCGCGCGTCGGCCGCTACGAGCTCGACCTCGTGCTCCGACGAGGGAGACGCCTCGTCGTTGCGGAGGTGAAGGAGAAGTCCGGCGCCGGCTACGGCCACCCGCTCGAGATGATCGACGCAGAGAAGGCGCGGAGGGTCTACGCCGCGGCTCAGGGGTGGATCGCTGCGCATCCGGAGGCGGCAGGCCTCGAGGTCGCAGTCGAGGCGGTCGCCGTCAGGGGGCGGCGCGTCGAGCGCGTGCCGCTCGCGTAGGGTGGAGCGGGCCGTGCGGGAGGAGCGCGCGGCGTCGGACCGAACCTCGACCCATGGCCGCGAGTCAGGCAGCGCTCTACGCATCGCTCGCGCATCTCGCGCTCTCGTGGTCCGAGGCGGAGCTGCCGGAGCGCGAGCGGACGAAGCACGTCCACCGGCTTCACCCGTACCTCGGGAAGTTCGTCCCGCAACTCGTGGAATCGCTCCTCGCTCGCTACGTCCCGCCCGGGGGTCGAGTGCTCGATCCGTTCGCGGGCTCGGGCACGACCCTCGTGCAGGCCCTCGAGTCCGGATACGACGCCGTCGGCGTCGACGTGGCGGCGTTCAACTGCCTCCTCATGCGCGTGAAGACGGCCTCCTACGACCTCGCGCTCCTGCGGGAGGAGGTGCGCGATGCTCTCGGGCGCCTCGGGCGGTCACGGATCCGCTCCCGGGGCTACCTCGCGGAGTGGTTCGCGCCCCGGGCAGCGGCCGAGCTCCTCCACTTCCGGTCGCTCCTTGCGCGCTACGAGCATGCCGACGTCTTCCGTGTCGTCCTCGCCCGCGCCGCTCGCTCGGCGAGGCTGACGACGCACTACGACCTCGACTTCCCCCGGGTGCCACAGCGGGCGCCCTACTGGTGTCACAAGCACCGACGCGTGTGCCGTCCCGTCGAGGACGCGAACCGGTTCCTCGCCCGCTACCTCGCCGACACGCTCGCCCGGATCGAGGAGTTCGACCGGATCCGTGCCCGGGGCCGCGTCGCCTCCGTCGTGCACGCTGACGCACGGGAGGTCGAGCTCGACGGCCCGTTCGACGCCATCGTCACCTCGCCGCCGTATCCGGGACTCATCGACTACCACGAGCAGCACCGGTACGCGTACGAGCTCCTCGGGCTCGAGGACCGCCGACAGCGAGAGGTGGGAGCGGCTTCCCGGGGGACGAGCAGGGCGGCGATCGCCGACTACGTCGCCGCGATCACCGTCATCCTCCGGCGATGCGCTCGCACGCTCGCCCCCGGGGCCCCGGTCGTCCTCGTCGTGAACGATCGCCGTCGCCTCTACCCCGCCATCCTCGAGGCGAGCGACCTCGAGCTCGAGGAGCGTCTCGAGCGCCACGTGAACCGGCGTACCGGCCGCCGAGCCGGGGAGTACTTCGAGTCCGTCCTCGTCGCCCGGGCTCGGTGAGGAGCCGACGTCACGGTTAGGTACGGAACCGGTTCGGGGCGTGTACGGCCCGGCGCTCGCGACGGCCTCGTCGGCCGACCATGCGTCTAGCCTGGCGCCAACCGAACCGAAAGGGGTGCACCATGCCGCGAAGGCTCCCGCTCCGACGTCCGTCGCCCGCCGTCGTCGTCGCCTGCGTCGCGCTCTTCGTCGCGCTGAGCGGCACGAGCGTGGCGACGGTGGTCCAGCTCGCGCGGGGGAGCGTGGGAACGCCGCAGCTCGCAAACGGCGCGGTGACGACGCCGAAGATCGCGAACGGCGCCGTCACGTCGCCGAAGATCCGCGAGAGCGCCATCACCTCCGCGCACGTCCGCAACCGCTCGCTCACCCGCCTCGACTTCGCGCCCGGGCAGCTCCCTGCGGGACCGACCGGCCCCCAGGGTCCGGCGGGACCGCAGGGGCCGGCCGGACCAGCGGGTCCTGCCGGGCCGCCAGGCGTCATCGGGCAGATCACCGTGCGCACGGCGTCGATCCTCGTCCCGGGCGGGACGGGCGAGAACGGCGCGTACACGACGCGGCGCGTCACGCGCCTCTGCGAGGGCAACGAGCGCGCCATCTCCGCCGGGACGTCGTGGAGCGACGACGCGCTCGGTCTCGAGCTCTGGACGGGGGAGATCGAGCCCCAGCTCAATCCCCAGAACCAGGTCATCGGCTTCCTCGCCGTGGGCGGGAACGACTCTGGGCAGGACAGCACGTTCACGGTGCACGTCCTC
>JAVQXS010000096.1:0-6234 GCA_033578065.1 Thermoleophilia bacterium | reverse complement strand
CGGCTCGATCCGGCACGCCGGGCTCGGAGCAGGTGCCTGCACGCGCGAGGTCCTCGCAGAGCTCGGCTACGAGGAGGTGGAGATCGAGCGCCTCATCGCCGACGGTGTCGCGGGCTCGGCCGAGCAGGCTCGCGCGGCCGCCTAAGGGCGTCGACCCGGCGTCGTCCGCGTCCTACCCCTGGCGCCCTACCCCTGACAGCCGACCCGGGTCGCTCGAGCGACGGCGTTCCGCGCCTCCTCGGAGCGCAGGAAGGCGAGGAAGCGCCGCACGCTCGGGCGGAGCCGAACGCCCTCTGCGACGAGCGCGTACCACGGGCGCGAGATCGGCGTGCCCGGGGCGGGGATGCGCACGAGCTCGCCCGCCTCGAGCTCGCGCGCCACCGCGAGCTCGGAGACGAGCGTGACGCCGAGGCCGAGGCGGAGCGCCTCCTTCACCGCCCCGTTCGAGCCGAGGGTGAGCACGGTCGCCGGCTCGACGCCGATCTCCGCGAGGAAGCGCTCGGTAGTTGCCCGCGTGCCGGATCCCTCCTCCCGCAGGAGCCACGTCGCCTCGGCGAGGTCCTCGATCGGCTCGCGGCCGACGACGACGAGGTCGTTGTCGAGGATCGGCTCGCCCGCGACGCCCCTCGCGATCGGGCGTCCCCCGATCCCGACGTCGACGGCATGGGAGGCGACACGGTCGAGGACGGCCTTGCGGTTTCCGATCTCGAGGAGGAGCTCCGCCTCCGGATGGAGCCGACGGTAGGCCTCGATGAGCGCCGGCGCGACGTACTCACCGGCGGTCGTGACAGCCATGATCCGAATGCGGTTCTGCGCAGGACGCGCGGCCTCTTGGGCGGCCTCGCGCCCCTGCTCGAGGAGCCCGAGCACCTGCGCGGCGTAGGGGCGGAAGGCTTCACCAGCGGGCGTGAGCCGAATCCCGCGACCGTTCCGCTCGACGAGGTCGGCGTGGAGCTCCCGGCCGAGAGCGGAGATGGCAGCGGAGACGGAGGGCTGGCTCACGTAGAGCTTCCGGGCTGCGAGGTGGACGCTGCCGGCTTCCGCGACAGCGAGGAACGCTCGGAGCTGGGTGAGGGTGATCGCCATCCTGCCTTCGAGAACCTCTTATCACAATCTCGCATTTCGTATGGCAGCGATCGATCGGTGGACTATGCTCGCGTCCATGACGCAACCACCCTTCCCCCGTCTTGATCCCTCTCCCCGCCTCCTCGCGGGGCCTGGACCGTCGAACGTCCCGGAGTCCGTCCGCGAGGTCATGCAGCGCTCGCAGCTCGGCCACCTCGACCCCGAGTTCTGGGATATCTGCAGCGAGGTCGTGACGATGCTCGCGGAGGTCTACCGACGTCCTTCCGGGATCACCTTCCCGTTGTCGGCGACCGGCACCTCGGGTATCGAAGCCGTGCTCAACGGCCTCCTCTCCCCCGCCGACACGGTCATCGTCGCGGTCGCCGGGTTCTTCGGCAACCGGCTCGCCGAGATCGCCCGCCGCCGCGGCGCGAACGTCGTCGTCGTCGAGGCGCCGCTCGGCCAGACGGTCCCGAACGACGCGCTGCTCGACGCCCTCGCGCAGCACCCGGAGGCACGCGCCGTCGCGGTCGTCCACGCGGAGACGTCGACCGGCGCCCGGCACCCGCTGCGAGAGCTCGCGGACGCGCTCGCAGGGAGCGAGACGCTCCTCTTCGCGGACTGCGTGACGTCGCTCGGCGGGATCGAGCTCGAGCCGGAGACGTGGGGGGTGGACGCCTGCGTCTCCTGCACGCAGAAGTGCCTCGGCGCTCCCCCGGGGATGGCTCCGCTCTCGCTCTCCGAGCGAGCCTTCGAGCGCGTTCGGGCGCAGACGGACCCGGTCCCGCTCTCGCTCGACCTCGAGCTCATCGCCCGCTACTGGCTCGAGCGCCCTGCTCCGTACCACCATACGGCGCCGATCCTCCACGTGTACGCCCTGCACGAGGCGCTGCGACTCGTGCTCGAGGAGGGCCTCGAGGCGCGCTGGCGGCGGCACGAGGAGGTCGGGCGCTACCTCCAGAACGAGCTCCGCGCTCGCGGCTTCGAGCTGCTCGCCGACGAGGAGGTGCAACTCCCGCAGCTCACGGCCGTCTGCGTCCCAGAAGGCGTCGACGGGAGGGAGGTGCAGCTCCAGCTCGCGCGCGAGCACGGGATCGAGGTCGGAGGCGGCCTCGGGCCGTCGGCGCCGCCGATCTGGCGGATCGGAACGATGGGCGTGAACGCGACGATCGAGACTGCGGACCGCATCCTCGAGGCGCTCGACGCTGTCGTCGCCCGGCCGCGCGGGCTCGCGCGCGCCTCGCGCTAGGAGCGGCATGGATCGACGGCAGCGGCTCCACCGCAGCGAGCTCGCCGTCCCCGGATCGAGCCGGCGCATGCTCGAGAAGGCGCCCTCCTGCGGCGCTGACGTCGTCTTCCTCGATCTCGAGGACGCCGTCGCGCCTGACGAGAAGGACGCCGCGCGCGAGAACGTCATCGAGGCCCTCCGCGAGCTCGACTGGTCGCGCTGCACCGTCTCCGTGCGGATCAACGGTCTCGACACGCAGTGGTGCTACCGGGACATCGTCGAGGTTGTCGAGCGTGCGGGCGACCGACTCGACCTCCTCCTCGTGCCGAAGGTGAACCGCGCCTCGGACCTCGAGTTCGTCGCCACCCTCCTCTCCCAGCTTGAGGCTGCGTACGGCCTCGAGCCGATCGGGCTCTCCGCGCTCGTGGAGACCGCCCGCGGCATGGCCCACGTGGAGGAGATCGCCCAGGCGTGCCCGGACCGACTCGAGGCGCTCGTCTTCGGTGTCGCCGACTACGCGGCCTCGACCGGGGCGCGCACGACGTCGATCGGGGGCCCGAGCGCGGACTACACGATCCTCACCGACGAGGATGCGGACGGCCGGCGGGAGCGCCACTGGGGCGACCCCTGGCACTACGCGCTCTCGCGTCTCGTCGTCGCGGCCCGCGCCCACGGGCTGCGCCCGATCGACGGGCCGTTCGGGGACATCTCCGATCCGGACGGCTACCTCGCCAGCGCACGGCGAGCGGCCGCGCTCGGATGCGAGGGCAAGTGGGCGATCCACCCCTCGCAGGTCGCGCTCGCGAATGAGGTCTTCACGCCGACGCCCGCGGAGCTCGAGCGGGCCCGCCGTATCCTCGCCGCGCTCGACGAGGCAGCGCGCGAGGGGCGCGGAGCCGTCTCCCTCGACGGGAAGCTCCTCGACGCGGCGTCGATCCGAATGGCGGAGAACGTCGTCGCGAAGGCCGAGCGGCTCGGCGAGGCCGCAGCGCCTGCATGAGCGCAGGCCACCGGCTCGCGCTCACCGGCGACGCCTGGCCCTCCACCGCTGCGTCCGGGCTCGCTGAGCTCGAGCGCGACCTCGAGCTCGCGAGAGGGCTCGTGTCGGAGATGCTCGAGGCGGCCGCGGGCCCCGCGCTGCGGCAGGAGGTCGACGAGCTGCACGCCCTCGCCGTGCGACGCAGGCACGGAGACGCGGGCGCCGCGACCGTCCTCGAGGACGTCGTCCGTTCCCTCCCAGCCGAGCGACTCCTCGCCCTCGCCCGTGCTGCCTCGATGGAGCTTCGGATCGCGAACGTCTGCGAGGAGCTCGAGCGGGTTCGCCGACGCCGTCGCTACGACGTCGAGGAGGGCCCAGCCCAGCCGGAGTCGCTCGCCGAGGCCGCCGAGATCCTCCGCGACCTCCCGCGGCGGGAGCGGGCCGCGCTCCTCGGATCGCTCGACTGCCGGCTCGTGCTCACGAGCCACCCGAGCGACGCGACACGGCGCGCCGTGCTCTACAAGCTGCAGGCGATCGAGCGGGCGCTCGAGGAGCTGGGCCGCCCGCACCTGCCTGCCTCGCGCAGGCGACAGCTCCTCGCCTCGATGCGCGAGGCGCTCGCGACCTGGTGGCGGACCGACGAGGTGCGCCGCATCCGCCCGGACGTCGGGGAGGAGATCCGTCGCACGCTCTTCGTCTTCGAGTCGGTCCTCTTCGACGCCGCCCCCGAGGTCGTGCTCGAGCTCGAGCGCTCCTTCGACGTCGAGCTCGAGCGGACGCCCCTCTCGTTCGGCAGCTGGTCGGGGTCGGACATGGATGGGAACCCGACGGTCAGCGCTGCCTCGATCGCGGCCGCCGCGCGGGAGCAACGGCTCCTCGCCCTGCGGCTGCTCCGGGATCGCGTGCGGAGGCTGACGCGCATCTACACGCAGTCGGACACGTCGCTCCCTGCCTCGGAGCGCCTGCGCTCGCGCCTCGAGCGCTCGCTCGCCGACCTCCCAGGAGCGGCGGAGCTCGGGAGCCGCTTCCGTCACGAGCCCCTTCGACTCCTCCTCTACCTCGCCTGGTACCGCCTCGAGCTCACTCTGGCCGCGACGCGGGGAGAGCGCGTCGCGGAGCCCGGCTACGGACGCCCCGAGGAGCTCGAGGAGGACCTCGAGCTCGTTCGCGAGGCGTGCGAGGCACAGGCCGTCCCGACGGACTCCTTGCAGCGCGTGCTCTGGCAGGTGCGGATCTTCGGCTTCCACCTCGCAAGCCTCGACGTGCGGGAGCACGTGCTCCTCGTCCGGCGCGCCGTCTCGGCCCTCCTGCCCTCGTACGCCGAGGCAGCGAGCGAGGGCGCGCGCGTCGCCGCGCTGACGGCCGCGCTCGAGGCGCAGGATGCCGGACGCCCCGACGAGGTCGTGCCGTCTCCCACGGCACGCGTCGTCGAGGCGTTCGCCGCGATCCGCGAGCTGCTCGCAGGTGACTCGCGGGTGATCGGGAGCTTCATCCTCTCGGGCGCCGAGCACGCCTCCGACGTCCTCTGCGCGCACTGGCTCGCGCTGCGCGCACGCGTCCTCGTGCCCATCGCCCCCCTCTTCGAGTCCGGCGCGAGTCTCGAGCGAGCCGCGGAGACGATGGAGCGGCTGTACGCGTGTCGCCAGTACCGCGCAGATCTCGAGCGCGGAGGTCGCATCCAGGAGGTGATGCTCGGCCACTCCGACTCGGCGAAGGACGTCGGCTTCGTCGCTGCGCAGTGGTCGATCTACCGGGCGCAACGCGAGCTCGGAGCGCAGGCAGACCTGCACGGAGTGGCACTCCGCGTCCACCATGGACGCGGCGGCTCCCCTGCCCGCGGAGGAGCTCCCACCCACGCTGCCATCCTCGCTCAGCCGCCCGAGGCGACCGGCCGCCTCAAGCTCACCGAGCAGGGCGAGGTCGTCACCGCGAAGTACACCCACCCCGAGCTCGCCCTCCGCGCGCTCGAGCAGACGCTCTCTGCCCTCGTGCGCGTCGCGTCAGGCACCGCCCGAGCCCCGCAGGCCGACTGGGCCGAGGCGATGGAGCGGATCGCAGAACGCTCCCGGAGCGTCTACCGAGCGCTCGTCGAGGAGGAGCCCGGGTTCCCCCCCTTCTTCCGTGACTGCTCTCCGCTCGACCTCGTCTCCGAGCTGCCCATCGGCTCTCGCCCTGCCGCGCGGCCAGCGGAGGATGCGGGGATCCGCTCGCTGCGAGCGATCCCGTGGGTCTTCGCGTGGACGCAGAACCGGATCCTCATGCCCTCCTGGTACGGCGCCGGCTCCGGCCTCGAGGAGGTCTCGCTCCCGCTCGAGCGCGAGATGTGGGAGGAGTGGCCGTTCTTCCGAGCGCTCGTCGCGACCCTCGAGATCGCGCTCTTCAAGTCCGACCTCTCGACGGGCGAGCGCTACCTCGAGCTCGCCCGTGACCGCGCGAGCGCGGAGCGCATCTGGGAGCGCTTGCGCGCCGAGCACGGTCGGACGGTCGAGCGCGTGCTCGCGATCACCGGGCAGTCGGCTCTCCTCGAGCGCAGACCCGCGCTCCAGGCTCGGCTGCCGGTGCGAAACCCGTGGGTCGACCTCTTGGGCGACCTCCAGCGCGAGCTCCTCCGCCGCTACCGCGCAGGAGACCACGCCGCCCGGGATGCCGCCCTCGCGACCGTCGCTGGCATCGCCGCGGGGGTCCGGAACACCGGCTGAGGGATAGGCGAGAAGCGAACGATCGTCGCGAAATCGAATGGAAAGGTCGAAGAGCGAGGGCTAGCGTGCCCCCTAGGAGCGCGACAGCGGGCGCGAAGGATCGGACGGACGGGTGATCTGATGGCACGCAGGTGCGAGTCAGCCGGAACCGAGGTCGCGGTTCTCGCAAGCCTCGGACTCGAGGAGGCAGAGATCGAGGAACTCCTCCAGCAGGGCGCCTCCGCCGCCGACGCGTGGCACCTCATCCGCGACCTCGGCTGTCC
>JAVQXS010000095.1:0-6286 GCA_033578065.1 Thermoleophilia bacterium | reverse complement strand
CGCCCGAGGCGTGAGCCCACCGGCACGCGGCGGTAGTGATCGGGTGCCGTTGAAGCCCAGAGCGCCGCCGAGACACCGTCGATGCGCCCGTTCGTGCCGACCCGCGACAAGCCTGCCTCGAACGCACGTCGCGCGACATCCATCCAGGCCGAGGGGAAGAGGCCGCGCCGGACGCCGCGCGCGAGGCCGCACGCGAAGAAGAACGCGGCCGACGTCTCGAGAAACGCGGACGGCTCGTGGAGGAGGCCGGGCCAGTGGCCGGTCTCGTCCTGCGTCTCGACGATCGCCGTGGCGAGCCTGCTGACCGCGTCGCGGAGCGCCGGAGCGCGCTCATCGGTCTCCGGGAGGAAGTCGAGCACATCGAGGAGCCCGAGCAACGCCCAGCCCTGCCCGCGGCTCCACCCGAATCCGTACCGCTCTCCCGTCCGCTCGAGGGCGAAGTGGTAGAAGATGCCGGAGTCGGCATCCTGGAGGAGGTCGACCATCGCGCTCGCCTGAGCCGCAGCGAGATTTGGGAGGGTGCCGTCGTGGTCGAGTCGCCCGAGGTGGGCGAGGAACGGCGCGTCGAGGTGGAGGCAGTCGACGAACACGCCGGGGCCGGGCTCGGCGAGGAGCTCACGCTCTGCCTCCGGCAACGGCGAGCCCCCGAAGGGCTCGCGGAGCGGAGCCCTCGCGAACGACACGTAGCACCCGGACATCGTCGGGCGAGAGACGAGGAACCGAGCGAGACGTCGCGCCAGCGCGAGGAGGTGCTCGTCTCCCGTGCGCTCGATGACGAGGCAGAGGACGTGCCCGGGTGCCGTGTTGTCGAGCTCTCGGAAGGGCTCCGCCCTTGGGGCCCACGCCTTCATCGCACCGTCGACGTACGCCTCGTAGCGGGCGTCGCCGAGCACCTCGGCTGCCGCGAGCAGCCCCTCGAGTCCGATCGCCTCGCCGTAGTGCCAGACCGAGTACGGGTACCGACAGAGCGCGCGGGCGACGGCGTCTACACGATCGGCGACCTCCTCCGCCGGTCGCCTCGGTCCGCGCCTCACGGCGAGCTGACCTCGCGCTGGCGATCGACGCGGTACCGCTCGACGACCTCCTCGTCGAGCTCGATCCCGAGCCCTGGGGCATCTGGGAGCGCCATCGTCCCGTCCCGGACGGCGGGCTCTGGGTACGTCAGCCGCGCGCGGAGCGTCGATCGTCCGAGCTCCGGGGCGAGGAGCTCGAACATCGGGCAGTTCGGCGTCGCGGCGTGGAAGTGTCGCTGCGCCGCAGCCGTGATCCCCGTCTTCCAGCCGTGGGGGACGACAGACCTGCTCCTCGCCGCGGCCTCGTCCGCGATGCGCCGGATCTCGGTGAGGCCGCCGCAGCGGCTGATGTCGGGCTCGAGGACGTCGATTCCCGCCTCGAGCCACTCGCGGAACTCGAACCGGGTCGCGCTGAACTCGCCGCCCCCGATGCGGATGGGCGAGCGCGCGGCGAGCGCTCCGTGCCCCTCGACGTCGTCGTGCGGGAGAGGCGCTTCCGCGAAGGAGATGTCGTGCTCCGCGAGCCGCTCGAGCGCGCGGAGCGCGTCTCGCCAGTCCCGCCACCGGAAGCCGAAGTCGATGGCGATCGCCACGCCGTCGCCCACGAGCTTCCGCACGCCCCCGAGCGCCTCGACGAGGTCCCCGTCGGCCGCTCCTTCGTGGAAGAGCGCCACCTTCACCGCCCGGAACCCGAGCTCGAGCGCGCGCTCGACCTTGCCCTCGACCTCCGCTCTCAC
This sequence comes from Thermoleophilia bacterium, assembly GCA_033578065.1. Lineage (GTDB taxonomy): Bacteria > Actinomycetota > Thermoleophilia > Gaiellales > Gaiellaceae > GMQP-bins7. Next base: position 4,536 of record JAVQXS010000095.1, on the reverse strand, counting down.
CTCTCCGAGCGATCGTCCCTGGGGCAGTCCTGGGAAGATCGTCGCGTAGGGAACGAGGGCGTCCCTTCGGCGCCCACCCAGGAGCTGGAACACCGGACGCCCGAGCTGCTTCCCGACGAGGTCATGGAGCGCGATGTCGATCGCCGAGAGCGCGTGGATTCCGAGGCCGCGCCTCCCTGGATAGATCGTCGCCTCGTAGAGCGCGTCGTAGAGCGCGGCGAGCTCGAACGGATCGCGACCGATGAGGACGCTCCTGAGGTTCTGGCTCCACACGTGGAGCGTCGGATGCTCGATGTACGCCTTCACCGCGAGCGGTGGCGCATCCGACTCGCCCACCCCAGAGACGCCGTCCTCGTCCGTGACCCTGACGACGACGGTGTCCGTCGATCCGTCGCAGTCCTCCCCGTCGATCTCAGGGGTCATGAGGGGAATGACCTCGACGTCGGCGATGACCGCCATCTGCCTACGCCCCCGGTCGCCTTCGGAGTGCCACGGAGGGGAATCTCCCACACCTCGCGCTCGCGCGCACGTCCCTCACACCCAGAAGGGAGCGGGAGAGTCGTCCTCGAGGGAGCCCTCCACTCGACACCCCGCGCTCGCGAAGCGGATGATGGGACTCGAACCCACGACCTTCTGCATGGCAAGCAGACGCTCTAGCCAACTGAGCTACATCCGCGTGCGGGAGGCAGTATACCCTCGTTCCCCGCTCGCTCCCGTCCGAGAGAAGCGAGACTCCCACGCATGCTCTTCGCTGCGCAGCTCGCGACGGGACGCTGGAGCTCCGGCCTCCTGCTCCTCGTCTCCCTCGTCCTCGTCCTCGCGGTCGCGGCGCTCGGAGGCATCGGCACCTCCGGGGGCCTCCACGAGTGGTACGAGGGGCTCGACAAGGCTCCCTGGACCCCGCCCGCCTGGGTCTTCGGGCCGGCGTGGACGCTCCTCTACATCCTCATGGCGGTCGCCGCGTGGCTCGTCGCGCGCGCCGGGCTCGAGCAGCGGGCCGTGCAGCTCGCGCTCGGGCTCTACCTCGCGCAGCTCGCGCTCAACCTCGCCTGGTCGTGGATCTTCTTCGGCGCCCGAGCGCCGGGGTGGGCGTTCCTCGACATCGTCGCGCTCTCCATCCTCGTCGCTCTCACGGCCCTCGCCTTCGCGCGCGTGGAGCCGATCGCGGCCTCGCTCCTCGCCCCCTACCTCGGATGGCTCCTGTTCGCAGCATCTCTCAACCTCTGGGTCGCCCTGCGGAACTGAGCTTCAGCCCGCCTCCCGGTCGAGGGCCTCGTTCACGAGCCGGTCGGCGAGCGCGTTGCGCTCGCGGGAGACGGCGGTGTAGGTGACCCGACCGATGCGCTGCGCGAGGCGCGAGGCCTCGAGGAACAGAGGCCGCAAGCCCCTGCTCTTCACCCGGTAGTCGCCGCGCATCTGCTTCACGACGAGCTCGGAGTCGGAGACGACCTCGAGCTCGTCCACGCCCGCCTCGACCGCGCGCTCGAGCCCGGCGACGAGCGCGCGGTACTCGGCGACGTTGTTCGTGGCGACGCCGATCGCCTCCCCGCGCGCGTCGAGGACCGTTCCGTCCTCGGCCAGGAGCACGTACGCGGACGCGGCCGGCCCCGGGTTCCCGCGCGCGCCACCATCCGTGTAGAGCGTCGCTCTCACGCGTCGAGCAGCGGGTACACGTCGTAGGCCGGCTCCTCGTACGGGTGCGCCGCCCGGAGGGCGGCGACAACCTCCGCCAGCCGCTCCGCCGGAACGACGGCCTCGACCCGCAGCTCGGGAACCCGCTCCTCGCGGCCGCGCTCCCCGATCGCCGGGTCGGTGGACTCCCCGCCGAGGAAGGTGCCCGTTCCCAGCGTGTACCACGAGCAGCGCTCGTAGTCGCCGATCCGGCCCGCTCCGGCGGCGAAGACGGCGTCCCGCGTCGCGTCGAGCGCGTCCTCGGGCACGAACCAGACGAGCTTCACGCGGGCCACGACGCCGAGCCTACCCACGCCCACGCCGGGGCGCCGAGCAGGCCTCCGAGGCAGCCCGTCCCTCTCCTCGGCAGCTCTCTGCCGCCGCTACGTGTCGATCTGCGCGCGCTGGAGGCGGCCGGAGTAGTCGACGTAGACCGACTTCCACTCCGTGAAGACGTCGAGCGCTGCCTGCCCCGCCTCGCGGTGACCGTTGCCCGTGTCCTTCACCCCGCCGAAGGGGAGGTGCACCTCCGCGCCGATCGTCCCCGCGTTCACGTACGTGATCCCGGCCTCGAGGTCGCGGATGGCGCGGAAGGCGCGGTTCACATCGCGGGTGAAGATCGACGACGAGAGCCCGTAGCGGATGCCGTTCGAGACGCGCACGGCCTCCGCCTCGTCCCGTACCTTGATGAGGGCGAGGACGGGGCCGAAGATCTCCTCCTGCGCGATCCGCATCTCGGGATCGACGTCGCCGAAGATCGTCGGCCGGTAGTAGAAGCCCTTCGCGAGCTCGCCCTCGGTCGCGATCTCGCCCCCCGTCAGGAGCTTCGCCCCCTCGTCGAGGCCGATCTGCGTGTAGGAGTGGATCTTCTCGAGCGCCGCCCGGTTGATCACGGGACCGACGTCCGTCGCCTCGTCCCAGCCGACGCCGAGCCTCAGCGCCTCTGCCCGCGCGACGAGCCGCGAGGCGAGCGCCTCGTAGACGCCCGCCTGCGCGATCACGCGGCTGGCGGCGGTGCAGCGCTGCCCGGAGGTGCCGAAGGCCGACCAGATGATCCCGTCGACCGCGAGGTCGAGGTCGGCGTCGTCCATGACGATGATCGCGTTCTTGCCGCCGAGCTCGAGGTGGACGTGCTTGAGCCCGTCCGCCGCGGCGTGGAGGACCTTCACCCCGGTCTCCCGGGAGCCGGTGAGCGAGATGACGCGGACGTCCGGGTGGCGGACGAGACGCTCCCCGACCTCGCCCCCGCCGCCGTGGACGATGTTCACGACCCCCGGGGGGAAGCCCGCCTCGACGAGGAGCTCGACGAAGCGCTGGCCGAGGAGCGGGGTGTCCGTCGCCGGCTTGAAGACGACGGTGTTGCCGGCGACGAGGGCGGGCGCGATCTTCCAGGAGGGGATGGCGATCGGGAAGTTCCAGGGGGTGATGGCGGCGACGACGCCGATCGGCATCCGCACGGACATCTGGAACTTGTCGCGGAGCTCGGACGGCGTCGTCTGCCCGAAGAGCCGACGCCCCTCGCCGCCCATGTAGTAGCTCATGTCGATCGCTTCCTGGACGTCGCCGCCGGCCTCCGCCTTCACCTTCCCCATCTCGTGCGTCATGAGCTCGGCGAGCTCGTCCTTCCGCTCGACGAGGAGCTGCGCGAAGCGGAAGAGGATCTCGCCCCGCTTCGGCGCCGGGACGAGGCGCCACTCGTCGTACGCGGCCTTCGCCGCGGCGACGGCGCGGTCGACGTCGTCCGCACCCGAGCGCGGGAAGGTGCCCAGGTGCTCGCCGTCGGCCGGGCTCGTCGAGTCGAACGTCTCGCCCGAGGCCGCGTCGAGCCACTCGCCGCCGACGAGGTTCCGGTGGGCGATCGCGGTCGCCGCCATGGGAGCGATTCTACGCCCGCTCGACGGCTACCGGGCCACGTCCGGGACGACGCGACCCGACTCGTCGAGCTGGGCGTTCCAGCTCGTGAACGCCGCCTCGATCTCCGAGAGGTCGGAACCGCGGGCCTCGAGCCGCACCGGCTGCGGCGCTTCGGGAATGACGCGGTACTGGTACCAGGTGATCTCCCAGGCGAACGTGAGCACGACCTCTCCCGTCACCCCGGAGAGCGGGACGATCGAGACGAGGGGAGCGCCGAGCGCCCGCGCGACCCCCTGCACGGTGCGGACGAAGAGGCTCGCGTTGAAGAGGTCGGCAGCCTCGACGAGAGCCGCCTCCGTCTCGGAGAGTCGGCGCAGGACGGGCTCGGGCACGACCGGCTTCGCGCCCGTCCCGGCGGAGCCGAGAAGCTGAGCGAGCCGCGAGCGGCGCCGGCGGCGTGGCGCGATCGCAGGCGACATCGGGCCACCCTCCCGCGCCCACCCGTGGTCGAGCGCGACCTCCTGGCAGAGCGGGCAGACGTCGACGAACTCGACGCCGTCGGGCGAGTAGCGGTACGCGTGCTCGCCCTGGAGCAGCGTCCGCTCGCAGACTGCGCACTCGCGGCGGACGGTCGCCTTCGTGACGCGCATCCTCGGACCCTAGCACCCCCGCGGGAGAGGCTCCAGCCGCTCCGCCACCGGGCGCAACGCCGGAATCAGGTCTCCTCTGTTGCGTTCCAGCCGACGAAAGCAGGGCTGGCCCCTCGCAGCGCCCGAGCGCGACAGGGGGGAGCCTGGCTCTCTTCTACGCCTTCGCCGCCTCGCGCTCGCGGCGCGCCTCCTCGATCACCTTCTGCGCGACGTGGGCGGGCACCTCCTCGTAGCGGAGGAACTGCATCGTGTACTCGCCGCGCCCTCCGGTCATCGACGTGAGCGACTGCGCGTACGTGAGGAGCTCGGCGAGCGGCACCTCCGCCTTGATCGTCGTCATCCCGCCGAGCGGCTCCATCCC
>JAVQXS010000094.1:0-6307 GCA_033578065.1 Thermoleophilia bacterium | reverse complement strand
CCTCGCCCTGCGGATCGAGGATCCCCTGTTTCGGCCGCACGAGCACCCGCACCTTCACGCGAGGACCACCTGCGGATCGGCGAGGTAGCGGTCGAAGGGAAGCCCGGTGAGGCGCTCGAACGCCTCGACGTAGCGAGCACGCGTCCCAGCCACGACCTCGTCCGGGAGGTCGGGCGCGGGAGGGCGCTTGTCCCAGCCGCTGCGCTCGCACCAGTCACGGACGAACTGCTTGTCGAAGGACGGCTGCGGCCGACCCGGCTTCCAGCCGTCCCGGGGCCAGAACCGTGAGGAGTCCGGCGTCAGCACCTCGTCGCCCAGCATGAGCACGCCCTCGGACGAGAGCCCGAGCTCGAACTTCGTGTCGGCGACGATGATCCCGCGCTCCTCCGCGTAGGAGGAAGCGAAGCGGTAGAGCGCGAGGACGGCCTCCCGCGCCTGCGCGTAGCGATCCTCGCCGCAGAGGGCCGCGGCAGCTCCCTCGGTGATGTTCTCGTCGTGCCCCGAGGTCGCCTTCGTGGCAGGAGTGACGATCGGCTCGGGCAGCCGATCGGCCTCCTGCAACCGAGCCGGCAGTCGATGTCCGCAGATGGAACCCGTGGCGACGTAGTCCCTCCACCCCGAGCCGGCGAGGTACCCGCGCACGACGAGCTCGATCGGGAGCATCTCGAGCCGTCGACACACCATCGTGCGGCCGTCCTCCCGGAGCTCGAGGAAGTGGTTCGGAACGATGTGACGCGTCCGCGTCAGCCAGAACGCGGAGAGCCCGGTGAGCACGCGGCCCTTGTCGGGGATGGGCGTCGGATGGACGACGTCGAACGTCGAGATGCGATCGCTCGCGACGAGGAGGAGCCGCTCCTCGTCGAGCGCGTAGATCTCCCGCACCTTGCCGCTCGCGACGTGAACGACCTCAGCCATGGGCGGCAACCGTCCCTGCGAGCGCGTCGAGCCGGGCGAAGACGACGTCCACATGGCGGACGTAAGAGCCGAGGTCGAACACCTCCTCGAGGTCGACCCGTGAGTCGATCTCCGGATCGCTGCGGACGAGCTCTCGGAAGTCGAGCCCTTCGTCCCAGGCGCGCATCGCATGCCGCTGCACCGCTCGGTACGCAGCGTCGCGGGAGAGGCCGGAGTCGACGAGCGCGAGCAGCAGGCGCTGGCTGAAGAAGAGCCCTCCGGTCTCCTCGAGGTTCGCGCGCATCCGCTCCGGACGGATGACGAGCCCCTCGACGAGCCAGGCGAAGCGGTCGAGCATGTAGTCGACCGCGAGGAACGCGTCCGGGATCACGATGCGCTCTGCCGACGAGTGCGAGATGTCGCGCTCGTGCCAGAGCGGCACGTTCTCGAGCGCCGCGAGCGCGTAGCCGCGCACGACGCGGGCGAGCCCGCAGATGCGCTCGGAGACGATCGGGTTCCGCTTGTGGGGCATCGCCGAGGAGCCCTTCTGGGCGCGGCGGAACGGCTCCTCGACCTCCCGCACCTCGGTGCGCGCGAGGTGCCGGATCTCGAGCGCGAAGGCCTCGAGGGAGGACGCGCAGAGCGCGAGGCTCGCGAGGAGCTCGGCATGCCGGTCGCGCTGGAGGATCTGCGTCGAGCTCGGCGCCGGGGAGAGGTCGAGGGCCTCGCAGGCGAGGCGCTCGACCTCGGGGGAGGTCGTCGCGTACGTGCCGACCGCTCCCGAGAGCTTGCCCACGCGCATGCGCGCGAGCGCCTGCTCGATCCGCTCGCGGTCGCGCGCGATCTCGAACGCCCATCCGGCGAGCTTGAGCCCGAACGTCGTCGGCTCCGCGTGGACGCCGTGCGTCCGCCCGATCATGAGCGTGTGCCGGTGCTCGCGCGCCCGCTCCACGACCGCCGCGAGCGCGCGATCGAGCCCCTCGAGGAGGAGCGCGCCCGCCTCGCGGACGGCGAGCGCGAGAGCCGTGTCGAGGACATCCGAGGAGGTGAGGCCGTAGTGGAGCCAGCGGCCCTCGTCCCCGAGCTCCTCTGCCACCGCGTCGACGAAGGCGGCGACGTCGTGCCCCGTCTCGCGCTCGAGCTCGGCGACGCGCGCGGGCGAGGGGGGTGCGGCGCGCGCGCGGATGACGGCGATCGCCTCGGAGGGGACGACACCAACCCGTCCCCAGGCCTCGAGCGCCGCGAGCTCCACCGCGAGCCACCGCTCGAGCTTCGCCTCCTCCGACCAGACGCGCGCCATTTCCGGTCGGGAGTAGCGCTCGATCACCGCGCGAGATTCTAGTCGGCAGCCGCGGCGCACCGCGCCGGGGAGGTCCTTCGACCATCGCGGACGCGCGGGCTCGTAACCTCGGCGCTCCCTGGCTCCTTCGCCCTGTGATCCCAACGCCGGTGGAGACGCGGAGGTGGTCTCAGGCATCAGAGCCGTACCTCGAAGGTTCGCCCGGCAGCGGCCTCGGTCGCGATGTCCGCCCGGTAGCGCGCTCCTTCGATCTCGATGAGCTCGACTGCAGCGTACGCGGCGGAGCGCGCCTCGAGGATCGTCGCAGCGACGCCGGTGACGCCGAGGATCCTCCCTCCGCTCGTGACGAGCTGCTCGTCTCGGAGCGCCGTTCCCGCGTGGAAGACGAGCGCTCCACGAGCCTCCGCTTCCTCGACCCCGTGGATCGGCGTTCCCCGATCTCCGTCCCAGGGGTACGTGCCCGCCGCGACGACGACGGTCACTGCCGCTCCCGCTGGCGCGGGCGCCGCGTAGCCGGCCACGTCGCCGGCGGCGGCCGCCGCGAGAAGCTCGAGGAGGTCGACGTCGAGGAGGGGGAGGACGGACTGCGTCTCCGGATCTCCGAAGCGGCAGTTGAACTCGAGGACGCGAGGGCCGTCATCCGTCAGCATGAGCCCGGCGTAGAGGAGCCCAACGAAGGGCCGACCCTGACGCTCGAGCTCGGCGAGGACCGGAAGGTGCACGCGCTCGACGAGCTCCTCGACCACGTCTTCTCCGAGGCCGGGAACGGGCGCGTACGAGCCCATGCCCCCGGTGTTCGGCCCCACGTCACCGTCGTACGCGCGCTTGAAGTCCTGCGCCGGCGGGAGCGGGACGGCGGCCCGGCCATCGCAGATCGCGAGGAGCGAGACCTCGGGTCCCTCGAGGAGCTCCTCGATGACGACCGCGTCTCCGCGCGAGGCGAGCGCCTCGAGCGCGCGCTCGAGCTCCTGCTCGCTCCGGCAGACGTGGACGCCCTTGCCTGCGGCGAGCCCGTCCGCCTTCACGACGCAGGGAGCCCGTGCGACGGGGAGCCGAGCCGCGGTGGGAACGCCGGCCGCAGCCATCACCTCCTTCGCGAACGACTTCGACCCCTCGATCGCAGCCGCAGCGCTCCCCGGCCCGAAGACGGCGATCCCCCCGTGGCGGAGGAGGTCGGCGACGCCGGCGACGAGCGGCGCCTCGGGCCCGACGACGACGAGGTCGACGTCGAGGGAGCGCGCGAGCGCGAGGACGTCCTCGGGATCGTCCCCGAAGATCGGGTGGCACGTCGCGTGGCGGGCGATCCCCGGATTCCCGGGTGCTGCGTGCAGGTCGGTGAGCAGGCGACTCTGCCCGAGCTTCCAGGCGAGCGCGTGCTCGCGTCCGCCCGAGCCGATGAGGAGGACCCGCACGGACGCCAGTCTACGAGGCGCCTCTGGGGAGCCTCAGACAAGCTCCTCCGCCTGCTCGTACGCGCCCCGCCGCCCGACGCGAGCTCGCGGCGGAGCCTCGGGGAGGAACCAGCGCTCCGCGATGAGCGTGGGCACGACAGCCGACAGCACGACCGCGCTCACGAGCAGCGAGAACTGCGTGCGATCGACGATGCCAGCCGTCAGGCCGTACAGGGACGCGATCGTCCCGAACGTGAGCCCCGTGCTCATGAGGAGCGTGCCGAAGACGGCATGGGAGCGGTCCGCTCGACGAGCGAGCGGGTAGACGAACGCGATCTTCGGAACCATCTTCGCCGCGAAGAGCGTCGCAAGCAGCCCGAGATTCGAGACGACGGCGCCGAGGGAGACGTTCATCCCGCCCTTCACGAAGAAGAAGGGCGTGAGGAAGGCGAAGGCGACGACGCGCAGCCGCTTCTGCTCCTCCCGATGCTCGGCGAAGTGGCGCGCCATGACGAGGCCGAGCACGAAGGCCGGTAGGACGGCGTGCCCGCCGGAGAGGTCGGCGAGGACCATGAGCGCGAGCAGGGAGGCGAAGACGAGCTTGATCTCCGGCTCGATGACGCGGTTGCCGTAGCGCCCGAAGAACCAGGGCGAGATCGTCGGCAGCGCGAGGACGAGCGCGAGCGAGCCGGCGAGGAAGAGCGGAAACCAGAGGTTCGGCTCGAGGAAGATGGCCGAGAGGGTGACCGCGGTCAGGAGGTCGGTGACGAACGTCGCGCACATGAGGAGCTTCCCGGTGCTCGTCTCCGTGAGCCCGCGCTCGACGAGGACGGCGTACACGACCGCGAGCGACGTCGTCGACAGCGCCGTCCCCGCGATGAGCGCCGCCCGGGGCGACCACCCGAGCGCGAGGGAGGCGACGGCCGAGGCGACGACGAACGGGCCGGCGAAGGAGGCGACCCCGATGGCGGTCGACGCCTTCATCCGACGCCGCAGGTACCCCGGGTCGACCTCCATCCCGGCGAGGAACGTGAGGACGACGGAGGCGAAGGCGGCGAGGAGGTCGAGCCAGTCCTGGCTTCGCAGCTCGAGGACGTTCCCGACGACGACGCCGAGCGTGAGCTCGACGAGGGCGACGGTCACGCCCAGCTCGACGGAGACGATGCTCGCGAGGAGCGCGACGGCGACGAGGACTGCTGCGACCTCTATGGCATCCACCGGGAACCTCCGTGGCGTCGGACTGGGTAGAAGCCATCAGCCCCGGAGGGCGGTTCGGCGCGGGCCTCATCGCGCTGCCCGGAGTGTACCCGGAGGTCAGACGAGCTCGAGCACGTGCTCGCGCGCGGCTCCCGTCCCCACGAGCGTCACCGGCACGCCGAGCTCGCGCTCGACGAAGCGGACGTACTCCCGCGCCGCCGGCGGGAGCGCGTCGCCGATCTCCTCCTGCCAGCCGGGGAGCCGCTCGAAGACCGGCCGGCAGCGATGGAAGTCGCTCTGGTGCGAGGGGAACTCCTCCGTCTCCTCTCCGCTCGGCAGCCGGTAGCGGACGCAGACGGGGAGCTCGTCGAAGCCCGAGAGGACGTCGAGCTTCGTAAGCGCGAGCGACGTGATCCCGTTCACGCGCACCGCGAAGCGGAGCGCGACGAGGTCGAGCCAGCCACACCGACGCTCGCGCCCGGTGACGGTCCCGACCTCGCGGCCGACCTCCCGCACGCGCTCGTGCTCGGGGCCCTCGATCTCGGACGGGAAGGGACCCTCCCCGACCCTCGTCACGTACGCCTTCGCCACTCCGACGACCTCGTCGATGCGGTTCGGGCCGATCCCGAAGCTCACCGCGGCTCCCGCGGCGATCGGGCTCGACGAGGTCACGAACGGGTACGTGCCGTGGTCGAGATCGAGGAGCGTCCCCTGCGCGCCCTCGAAGAGGACGCGCTCCCCCGCTTCGAGCGCACGGTGCACGAGGAGCGATGTGTCGGCGACGTACGGCCGCAGCCGCTCCGCATGGGCGAGGCTCCTCCCGACGACCTCCTCGAGGTCGAACGGCTCGAGGCCGTACACTCGCTGGAGCCAGACGTTCTTCTCGGTGACGGCGAGCTCGAGCTTCTGGCGGAGGATCTTCGGATCGAGGAGGTCCTGCACGCGGATGCCGATCCGCGTCGCCTTGTCCGCGTACGCAGGGCCGATCCCGCGGCGGGTCGTCCCGATCTGCAAGCGACCGAGCCGCCGCTCGCGCGCGCCGTCGAGCGCGACGTGCCAGGGCATCACGAGGTGGGCGTTCCCGGAGACGAGGACGAGCCCCTCGGTTTGGTGCCCACGCGCCTCGAGCTCGTCGAGCTCGGCGATGAGCACCTCCGGATCGACGACGCAGCCGGCGCCGATCGCGCTCCGCTTCCCAGCGACGATGCCGCTCGGGATCTGCCGGATCCGGTACGTCTCGCCGTCGGCGACGATCGTGTGGCCTGCGTTCGGCCCCCCCTGGTAGCGACAGACGAGGTCGGAGTCCTGGGCGAGCAGGTCGACGATCTTCCCTTTCCCCTCGTCGCCCCACTGCGCGCCGACGATGACGGTTGCGGGCACGGAGGCAAGTGTTGCAGGAAGGTGGAGCGCGGGCACGACGAGGCGGCGCGGATCAGCGCCCGCGCCCGGCGAGCAGCGAAGGCGCAGCGGTCACGAGCCGCACCGTCGAGCGCGCTCGCGCGGGGACGACGACCGAGCAGCCAAT
>JAVQXS010000093.1:0-6396 GCA_033578065.1 Thermoleophilia bacterium | reverse complement strand
AGAGCCCGCCCTGCTCGAGGAAGCGCTCGATCGCGGCATCGGTGTCCACGCTGCCGCGTTCGCCGTTCGGCGCCGGGAGCCTCCCCCTCGGCGACCCCGCGACTGCGGGAGCGTAGGATAGGGACCCCGTGAGGGCTGCAACGAGGGGAGTCGGGCGGTGACGCTGACCGCGCCGGAGGGCGTGGCGTCGCTCGCGACCCACGGGCTCGGAGAGGTCGCGGGCCGTGTCGTCTGGCATCCGACGACGGCGCAGCTCTACATGGACGCCCTCTTTCGGGGCGACGCGCGCCTCGCCGAGGGAGGGCCGCTCGTCGTGGACACCGGGGCGCACACGGGCCGCTCGCCGAAGGACAAGTTCCTCGTCCGCGAGCCGGGCTCGGAAGATCGGGTCTGGTGGAGCGACGTGAACGCGGCGATCTCGGAGGCGAGCTTCGAGCGCCTCCGGGAGAAGGTCGTCGCCCAGCTTGTGGCCGGCGACCTCTACGTCGTGGACGCGTACGCCGGGGCCGACCCCGCGCACCGGCTCTCGGTGCGGGTCCTCACCGAGAGCCCCTGGCACGCCCTCTTCGCGAAGACGCTCTTCATCACGCCGACGGAGGAGGAGCTCGAGCGGTTCGCTCCCGACGCCCTCGTCCTCCACGCACCCTCGGTCGAGGCGTGTCCCGAGGAGGACGGGACGCGGAGCGGGACGTTCGTCTGCCTCCACCTCACGCGGGCGGAGGTCGTCATCGGGGGCACCGCGTACGCGGGGGAGATCAAGAAGTCGATCTTCACCCTCATGAACGACCGCCTCCCGCTCGAGGGCGTCCTCCCCATGCACTGCTCCGCGAACGTCGGGCGAGCTGGGGAGGTAGCGGTCTTCTTCGGGCTCTCCGGGACGGGGAAGACGACACTCTCCGCCGATCCCGAGCGGCGCCTCGTCGGCGACGACGAGCACGGCTGGTCGGACAAGGGGATCTTCAACATCGAGGGCGGCTGCTACGCGAAGGTCATCCGCCTCTCGCCGGAGGCGGAGCCCGACATCTACCGCACGACGCGCGCCTTCGGCACGGTGCTCGAGAACGTCGCCTGCGACGAGCGCGGGGTCCTCGACCTCGATGACGACTCGCGAACGGAGAACACGCGGGCCGCGTACGCGCTCGAGCAGATCCCGAACGCGGTGCCGGAGAAGCGGGCCGGCCACCCGAGCGCGATCGTCTTCCTCACCGCCGACGCGTTCGGCATCCTCCCCCCGCTCGCCCGCCTCACCCGCGCGCAGGCGCTCTACTGGTTCCTCTCCGGCTTCACGGCGAAGCTCGCTGGCACGGAGATCGGGGTCGTCGAGCCGCAGCCGACCTTCTCCGCCTGCTTCGGGGCGCCGTTCCTCCCGCAACCGCCGAGCGTCTACGCGCGGATGCTCGGCGAGAAGCTCGAGCAGCATCCGGAGGTCGCCGTGTGGCTCCTCAACACGGGCTGGACGGGAGGGCCCTACGGCGAGGGCTCTCGCATCCCGATTCGCTCGACGCGGAGGCTCCTCCACGCCGCGCTCTCCGGCGAGCTCGAGGGCGCTGCATCGCGGCTCGACGACGTGTTCGCGCTCGAGGTGCCCCTCGAGGTGGAGGGGGTCGACCCAGCCCTCCTCGACCCGCGCTCCACGTGGCGCGACCCCGCTGCGTACGATGCGAAGGCACGGGAGCTCGCCCGCCTCTTCCGGGAGAACTTCGAGCGCTTCCCCGACGTCGCTCCCGAGGTCGCGACCGCGGGCCCGCGCGCGTGAGCGCCCCCCGACGGCCTCCACGTTCTTCCCTCTCCTTCAGATCCGGACGGCTATAAGGGATCCATGGCGCCGGGACGCCTCGCCCCGCTCGCCGCGCTGAGCGCCGCGCTCCTCGTCGTCCTCGGGGCGGGGGCTCGATCGACCGCGGCCCCGACGCCGCTTCCGGAGGCGCCGAGCCTCTTCCTCGCCGGCTCCGAGGGCACCTTCAGCGCCGCGCGGCTCGCGCAGAGCGGGGTCGAGTGGCGCGGCGGCCCGATCGCGACCTCGACGGGAGAGACGGTTCGCGTGTTCGTCTCCACCGCGCTCCCTCCGGAGCGGGCCGTGCCCGAGGACTGGGCCGAGCGCATTGCCCGCTTCACGCACGGGCCTGAGCTCGGGCTCCTCACGGCGTACATCGCGACGCTGCCGGAGGTCCAGGGGGTGTGCGGCGGACGGGCGCTCGGCTGCTACGGGCGCAACCGGCTCATCGCGCCCGGCGAGGACGTCCCGCTTGGCATGACGGGCGCGACCGCGGAGGAGATCCTCCGCCACGAGTACGGGCACCACGTCGCCTTCCACCGCGCGAACCCGCCCTGGAACGCGCTCGACTGGGGCCCGAAGCGGTGGGCGAGCGTCGCCGACGTCTGCGCCCGGGTCGCGCGCAAGGAGGCGTTCCCCGGGAACCAGGGCGCGAACTACGCGCTCAACCCCGGCGAGGCATGGGCGGAGACGTACCGGCTCATGGACGAGCGCAAGGCGGGGATCACGACCGCGACCTGGACGATCGTCGCGCCTGGCTTCTACCCGAGCGAGGAGGCGCTCCAGGCGGCCGAGGCGGATGTCCTCGACCCCTGGATCAGGCCCACGACGGTCACGGCCGAGAGGACGTTCGCGCGCTCGACCCGGAAGACGTGGCTCCTCCCGCTTCCCACCCCGCTCGACGGCGAGCTGAGGGTGTCCGTCACCCTCCCGCGGCGCGGAGCGCACGACGTCGCGCTCCTCGCCGGGGATCGCCGGACGGTGCTCGCGCACGGCACGCGCACGGGGCCGCGGAGGGTGCTTCTCACCCACACGGTCTGCGGGCAGCGGAATGTCGTCCTCCGCGTCACCCAGCGGGGAGCTCTCGGTCGGGTTCTCGTCACCGCCGCGAGGCCGTGACCGTCGCTCGGCTCGCAGGGCTCGCGCTCGGCGTCGCGACGCTCGCCCTCGCGGCCGGATCCGGGACGCGTACCGACACGGGCCGAGACGTCGACCCGCTCGTGGCCTCCGCCGAGCTCGAGCGTGCGGCGGCTCCGGCGCGCGCGGCTGCCTGGTGCGGCACACCTGCGGACACCGACCGGACGCCGAACGCGATTGCCGGTCACCCAGTCCGATGGGTGTACGCGATTCCCGCGGACGGCGAGGATCGGATCGCCTCCATCGCTCCTCTCATGCAGGCCGACGCGGAGGCGGTCGACGCGTGGTGGCGGCGCGAGGATCCGACGCGGACGCCTCGGAACGACCTCGCGCCCTTCCCCTGCGGACTTCAGCTCGACCTCTCTCTCCTCCGGCTCCCGCAGCGTTCCGCCGAGATTCCCTCCGGAGCGCGCTTCTCGATCCTCCTCGAGGCGCTCCTCCGAGCAGGGCTCGGCTCGGACGAGACGAAGGTCGTCGTCTACTACGACGGTCCGGCTGCGGACCCGAGGACGTGCGGACAGGGCGGCAGCCTCCGCTCGGGCTTCGGGCTCGCGGCCGTCTTCGTCCGCGCCTGTCCCGGGGTGTCGACCGCAGCCGTCGCCGCGCACGAGCTCCTCCACACCTTCGGCGCCGTCCCCCCGGAGGCGCCGAACGCGTGTCACGGCGGCCACGTGTGCGACAGCGAGCTCGACCTCATGTACCCCTCGACCGACGACTCGCCGCTCGAGACGCGGCTCCTCGACGTCGGACGCGACGACTACTACCGGCACGACCGGCCCTGGCCCGACGCCCGGAACGTGCCGTGGCTCGTGCAGCTCGACCGGCAGGCGCAGCTCGTCCTCTCCGTCTCCGGGCCGGGAAGCGTGTCCGCTGACGTCCCCGGGCTCGAGTGCTCTCGGCCGTGCACGACGACGTGGAACCTCGATACCCGGCTTCAGCTGCGGGCGACGCCGGCGCGCGGAGCGAAGCTCGTCCGCTGGGGCGGGGCGTGCGCAGGGATGGGCGCCTGCTCGGTCGTCGTCGGGAGCTCCGGGCCCGTGTCCGCCCTCTTCGCGCCAGCCTCGTACCGACTCGCCGTGCGCGTCGCCGGTCGCGGCCTCGTCCGGAGCGCGAGCGGACGCGCGCTCGCGTGCCGCGGGCGCTGCCTCGCGAGCGTCCCCTCGCACGTCCCGCTCCGCCTCGTCGCCGTGCCCGAGCCGGGGTGGCGCCTGCGCTCGTGGTCAGGAGCCTGCCGCGGCTCGCGGGCGACCTGCACGGTGCCCATGACGCGCGCCACGGCGGTGAGCGCGACCTTCGTCCGGGCGCGTCGGTAGGCCGCGGGCGTCGCTCGCGCGATCAGGTAGCGTCCGTACGCGTGGAGGTCATGTACGACGTCGTCGTCGTCGGGGCCGGCTGCGCCGGGATGCGCGCGGCGATCGAGGCGTACGACACGGGGGCGACGGTGGGGGTCGTCTCGAAGCTCCACCCGACGCGCAGCCACTCGGGGGCGGCGGAGGGCGGCATCAACGCGGCGCTCGGGAACGCCGCCGAGGACTCGCCCGAGAAGCACGCCTACGACACGGTCAAGGGCTCCGACTACCTCGGCGACCAGGACGCGATCGAGGTGCTCGCGACCGAGGCGCCGGGCGACATCTACCAGCTCGAGCGCTGGGGGTGCGTCTTCTCGCGCGACGCGGAGGGCAGGCTCGCGCAGCGCCCCTTCGGCGCCGCCGGATCCCCTCGCACCGTCTACGCGGCAGACATCACCGGCCACGTCCTCGTCCACGTCCTCTACGAGCAGATCATGCGTCGCCTCGAGGAGGGGTCGCTCACGGTGCACGAGGAGCTCTTCGCCTGGCGGCTCGCGGTCGACGACGGCCGCTGCGTGGGCGTCGTCTGCTGGGACCTCCTCCGCGGCGGGGTGCAGCTCGTGACCGGGCGCGCGGTCGTCCTCGCGACGGGCGGCATGGGCCGCATCTACCGGGCGACGACGAACGCGTACGCCTGCACCGGGGACGGGATGGCGATGGCGCTCCGCGCCGGGCTCCCGCTCAAGGACATGGAGTTCATGCAGTTCCACCCGACGACGCTCTTCCCGAGCGGCGTCCTCATCACCGAGGGCTGCCGCGGGGAGGGCGGCTACCTCCTGAACCGCGACGGCGAGCGCTTCATGGCTCGGTACGCCCCGAACGCGCTCGAGCTCGCCTCGCGGGACGTCGTCTCCCGCGCGGAGACGACGGAGATCGAGGCGGGTCGCGGCGTGAACGGGTCGGTGCTCCTCGACCTCCGCCACCTCGGCGCGGAGAGGATCCTCACCCGCCTCCCAGGCTCGCGCGAGCTCGCGATGACCTTCGCGGGCGTCGATCCCATCTACGATCCCATCCCCGTCCGCCCCGGCGCCCACTACCACATGGGGGGCATCGCGACCGACGTCTGGGGCGCGACCGAGCTCGAGGGCCTGTACGCGGCCGGCGAGGTCGCGTGCGTCTCAGTGCACGGCGCGAACCGCCTGGGCGGGAACTCGCTCATGGAGACGATCACCTTCGGGCGCCGTGCCGGGCAGGCCGCCGCCGAGTACGCGCTCGCGCGCGGCGGAGCGGGAGCGGTGTCCGAGGCGCACGCCCGGGACGCCGAGCGCGATCTCGAGGAGCTCCTCGCGCGGACGGAAGGGGAGCGTCCGTGGAAGATCCGCGACGAGCTCGGCGCGAGCATGCTCGAGAACTTCGGCGTCTTCCGCTACCCGGATCGCATGGAGCGCCAGCTCGAGCTCATCGCCAGCCTGCGCGAGCGCTACGAGCGCGTCGTCGTCGAGGACAAGGGCCGGGTGTTCAACAGCGACCTCACGCAGGCGCTCGAGCTCGGCTTCATGCTCGACCTCGCCTGGTGCATGGTGCAGGCTGGGCTCGCGCGGGAGGAGAGCCGAGGAGCCCACTCCCGACCCGCCGACTTCCCCGAGCGCGACGACGAGCGGTTCCTCAAGCACTCGATCAGCCGCTGGGGCGACGACGGCCCCGAGCTCTCCTGGGAGGAGGTGCGGATGACGCGCTGGCAGCCGGAGGTGCGGACGTACTGATGCGCGTCGCCCTCAAGATCTGGCGCTACGACGGCGAGACCGGCGAGAAGGCGCTCCGCGAGTACGAGATCGAGGCGCCCGAGGAGGCGACGCTCCTCGACTGCCTCGACATCATCAAAGACCGGCACGACGGGACGCTCGCCTACCGCAAGAGCTGCCGCATGATGATCTGCGGCTCGTGCGGGATGCGCATGGACGGCGCGGCCGTCCTCGCCTGCAAGACGCGGATGGCGGCGATCGCGGAGTCCGGTCACGTCCCCGTCATCTCCGCCATGGGGAACCTCCCCGTCATCAAGGACCTCGTCGTCGACATGGGGCCCTTCTGGCAGAAGATCCGCGCGGTGAAGCCGTGGCTCGATCCCGGCTACGCGGAGCCGGGCGAGCGGGAGACGCTCGTCTCCCAGGAGCGGATGGACGTCATCCACAAGGAGTC
>JAVQXS010000092.1:0-6478 GCA_033578065.1 Thermoleophilia bacterium | reverse complement strand
GTCTCGATGACCTCGGTCGCCTCGAGCGCCTCGGGCCCCACGAAGGCCGCGAGCCCCGCAAGGAGCGCGCGTCGGCGCTCGTCGGGGCGCATGCGAGCGACGAGATCGGCCTGCTCTCCGGGGAGGAACGTGCAGAGGACGCCGACCGACGCCGACGGCGGCGTGTTGTCGTAGACCTCCCGCACGAGCGCGCGAGGAGCGAACCCCTCGCCGGACAGCCCGTCCTCGCGCCAGAAGGGGTGGTCGTACACCGCGAGGACCTTCCGCACCGCACCCTGCGAGATCGCCTGCTCGAGCTGGAGCCGCCACCAGGGCAAGGGCGGATCGAAGGCGATCCCCGGCACGAGGTTGGGCGGAATGGCGACGATCGCGGCACCTGCGTCCACCCGCGCCCAGTCGGAGGCGACCGCGACGCCGGAAGCGCTCCAGCGGATCGCGCGCACGGGCGACCCGAGCAGCACGCGCTCACCGAGGCGCTCCGCGAGCCGCAGCGGGAGGAGCTGCGAGCCCCCGACGACCCGGTAGGCGAGACACTGCTCAGGCGCGAAGAGCTCGTACGTGCCGCCCGCTCCGGCGATGGCCCACAGCCCCTGGAGGAGCGAGAAGGCGTGCGCGGGCTTCGTGAGGAACCCGTCCGCGAGGTACGAGCGGAGGCTCTCCCGCGCGTCCTCGTCGGCGACCTCGCGTCGGAGCCACTCGTCGAAGGTGATCGTGTCGAGCTCGCGCGCGCGCGGATGCTCCCAGGGCGCCTCCGGATCGAGCTCCCTCGCGAGCGCATCGAGCTTCTCCTCCGCCTCCACGAGCGCCCGCTCGGCGGCGGTCGGCAGACCGTGCGTCTCGCCGGAGTGCCGGTGGGCACGGCCCCGCTCGTCCACGTACACGTCGTCGCCGTCGCGGTAGGCGGGGAAGAGCTCGATGCCGAGCTCCGAGAGGAGCTCGTGGAGCCGCCGGTGGTAGGGGGCGATCCACTCCCCGCCGAGCTCGTTCGCCTCGCCCCCGATCTCCGTGTTCCAGAGCCGGCCGCCGACGCGCTCGCGCGCCTCGAGGACGACGACCTCCTGCCCCTCGGCCTGGAGGAGCGTCGCCGCCGCGAGCCCCGCGACACCGGCACCAACGACGACGACGTCCGCCTCGCATTCGATCACGACGCATCCTCCCTTCCGAGCGCGACGGTGGCGGCCGCCCGACCCGTCCGCACGGCACCCTCCATGTACCCCGCCACCCAGTGGTCGGAGCCGCAGACGTAGAACGGCGGCTCGTGGGTGCCATGGAGCGGGCCGACGCGCATGACGTCTCCCGGCCACCAGTGCGTCGCGTACCCGAGCGTGAAGGGATCGGCGCCCCAGAGTCGCAGGAACGTCTCCCGCGGCTCCCCCGCCTCGGCGCCGTACATGCGGGCGAGCTCTCCGTGGAGCGTCGGCCCACGGAGCTCGTCCGCGGTCGAGAGAAGCCACGCCAGGCGCTCCGGTGGCACGAGCCCCGAGAGCACCCCGGGGCGTTGAGGCCACGTCGAGGCGAGGAGGTGCTCGCCCTCTGCGAGGCCGCTCGCTCCGACGTCCTCCCACACCGACCGGCCGTACGTCACGACGACCTTCGCAGCCCGCGCCTGGCGTTGGGCGCGCAGGCTCGCGAGCCGCTCGGGAGAGACGCCGTCGATCGAGATCACGTGGAGGACGCTCACCGGGAGCGCGCAGACAACCGCCTCCGCGCGCAGCACCTCGCCCGTGGCGAGCGAGACCGAGCAGCCCCGGCTCGCGACGGTGACCGCGACGACCTGGGCGCCGAGCCGGACGCGCTCGCCGAGCTCGGCCGCGACGCGCGCGGCCACTTCGGCGCTCCCCTCGGCCACCTGGAGCGACTCCCAGAGGTCGTACGAGTAGAACCCGCGATCGCCCACCGCCGCCGCCTTCCGGAGCTCCGCGAGGAGCGACGTGCGCTCGCTCGAGCCCGCTGCGAGCGCGAGGGCGCCGAGCTCGACGGCCCGAACGGTCGTCGGAAGCGTGCCGACCGAGCGCAGCCAGCTCGCGACCGAGAGCTCGTCGAGGCGCGCTGCGTCGGCGTGCGACCAGGGATCCGCGGGATCGACGGAGGCGACGAGCTCGCCGAAGAGACGCTCGACGCGCTCGTAGTCGGCCCGCTCCTTCGCGCTCGCGAAGGGGAAGCCATCGACGGAGCGGACGACCCCCTCCACGAGGTCGTACGTCGTCGCGCCCTCGAGCGCGGTGTACGTCGAGGTCAGAGTGAGCCCGAGCTCCTGCACGAGCTCGAGGTAGGCGACGTGCGCCCGACCGACGAGCTCGCCTCCGAGCTGTACCGGGCGGCCATCCCAGCCCTCGACCTGCTCCACGCGCCCGCCGACACGGTCGCGGGCCTCGAGCACGAGCACGTCCGCGCCGCCCCGCGCGAGATCGCGGGCTGCGGTGAGGCCGGCGAGTCCCGCTCCGAGGACGAGGACGTCCCTCACGGGAGCTCCCCGTCATCGGCGAGGACGCGGAGCGCCTCCGCGGGGAGCTGCGCGCTGACGGTCGCCCCCACGTCGTACGCCTCGACCTCCCCCGAGTTCGCGACGAGCGCCTGCAGACGCTCGCCTCCGGGGAGGAGGACGAAGACCTGCGTGGTCGAGCCGAGGTAGACGAAGCGCTCGATCGTCGCCGCGACCCAGTTCTCCCCCACCGTCCCAGGAGCAGCGATGCGAATGCGCTCCGGGCGGATCGTGAGCCGGATGACGCTTCGGGCCTGGGAGGGGACGTCGCCCGCGACGCGCAGCCGCACGCCGCCCACCTCGACCGCGTCCCGACCGGCGAGGTGCCCGCGCATGAGGTTGGAGACGCCGAGGAAGTCGGCGACGAACGCCGTGCGCGGCCGCTCGTACACCTCGCGCGGGGTGCCGAGCTGCTCGACGCGGCCGTGCGCCATGACCGCGAGCCGGTCGGACATCGTGAGCGCCTCCTCCTGGTCGTGCGTCACGTAGAGGAACGTGATCCCGATCTCGCGCTGGATGCTCTTCAGCTCGACCTGGAGCTCACGGCGAAGCTTCGCGTCGAGCGCCCCGAGCGGCTCGTCGAGGAGGAGCACCGCGGGCGAGAGGACGAGCGCCCGGGCGAGCGCCACCCGCTGCTGCTGGCCTCCGGAGAGCTGGTGCGGACGCCGGCGCTCGAGGCCGTGCAGGCGCACGAGCTCGAGCGCGTCGGCGACGCGGCGTCGGCGCTCGGCCTTCGGGACGCCCTGGAAGCGAAGGCCGAAGGCGACGTTCTCCTCGACGGTGAGGTGCGGGAAGAGCGCGTAGCTCTGGAACACGGTGTTGACGGGGCGGTGGTTCGGCGGCACCTCGGTGACGTCCGCGCCGCCGATGAGGATCCTCCCGGCGTCCGGGCGCTCGAAGCCTGCGACCATGCGCAGGCTCGTCGTCTTGCCGCAGCCGGACGGCCCAAGCAGCGAGAAGAACTCGCCGCTCTCGATCGAGAGCGTGACGTCCTCGACGGCGGTGACGTCCTCGAAGCGCTTCGTCACCCCGAGCAGCTCGATCGCGTGCGAGGCGACGCTCACGCGCCGAGCTCCCGCTCGAGCGCCGAGGCGAGGAGCGTCCGTGCCTGCGAGGGCTCGACGAGGCCGAGGTAGAGCATCGAGTCGAGGCCATCCGCGATCGCGGCGAGTCGGAGGCCAGCCTCCTCGGGATCGACGCGGGCCGGAACCGAGCCGTCGAGACGGCCCTCCTCGAGGAGGCGGACGATCCGGCCAGCCCACTCTCGGTAGCGCGCCTGCAGGAGCGGTCGCAGCTCGTCGTCCTCGCCGAGGCTCGACCACACCTCGTTCCAGAGCGCCGGGATCTCCGGCAGCTCGGGGACGATCGTCCGCTCGAGGGCGCGCGCGGCCCGCTCGGCCCCGCTCGCGAGCTCGGCGAGCTCCGCCTCGAGCGCCTCGCGGCGCCGCTCCTCCGCGAAGGCGAAGGTCGCGCGCACGAGCTCCCGCCGCGTCGCGAAGTAGTAGTGGACGAGGGGGCGCGAGACCCCCGCCTCCTGCGCGACGGTCCCGATCCGGAGCGCGTGCGCGCCCTCCGCGACGACGACGCGGCAGGCCGCGCGCAGGATCTCGTCCACGCGTGGGGAGAGGGACGGTGTCGAGGTGGCGGACGTCACGGCTTGCTCGCTCTCGTCGTCGCCGAGTATCCTGGCTGACACTTCTGTCAAAGCGCAAGGCCTCTGCCCCGTGACCGCGACGACCGCCGCCCACCTCCCCCCGATCGAGCAGCCCCTCGAGGACGGGTGGACGCTCCCCGCGTCCTGGTACGCAGATCCCGACGTCCTCGCCCTCGAGCGCGAGCGCATCTTCTCGTCGGGATGGACGTACGCCGCGCCCGCCGAGTGGCTCGCCGAGCCCGGGAGCTACCTCGCGGCGCAGATCGGCCACGTCCCGATCGTCCTCGTCCGGGGGAGGGACGAGCTGCTACGCGGGTTCGTGAACGTCTGCCGCCACCGCGGCCACCTCGTCGTCGAGGGCAGCGGCTGCCGCGGGACGCTCCAGTGCCCGTACCACGCCTGGACGTACGACCTCGACGGCTCGCTGCGCAGGGCCCCTCGCTCCGAGCGCGAGCCCGGGTTCGACCACGACGCCCTCTCGCTGCGACCGATCGCCGTCGACACGTGGGGCCCGTTCGTCTTCGCAAGCCCGGACCCCGACGCGCCACCGCTCGCCGAGGCGCTCGGCGAGCTCCCGGAGATCCTCGCCCGCAGCGGGCTCGACGTGGGAGAGCTCCGC
This sequence comes from Thermoleophilia bacterium, assembly GCA_033578065.1. Classification (GTDB taxonomy): domain Bacteria; phylum Actinomycetota; class Thermoleophilia; order Gaiellales; family Gaiellaceae; genus GMQP-bins7. The sequence goes on along the minus strand of JAVQXS010000092.1, from coordinate 1,723 downwards.
TTCCACTCCCACCACGAGTGGCCGATCTCCGCCAACTGGAAGGTGGCGCTCGAGAACTACCTCGAGTGCTACCACTGCCCTGCCGCGCACCCGGGCTTCAGCACGGTGGTCGACGTCTCGCCCGATGCCTACCGGCTCGAGGTGCACCCGACGTTCTCGAGCCAGCTCGGACCCGTGCGCGCCTCCGCGCTCGCGGGGAACGGCGCCGCGTACACGCCGCGCGGCCCGGTGACCGAGTCGCAGTACCACTTCCTCTTCCCCGCGACGACGGTGAACGTCGCGCCTGGCTTCCCGAACATCTCGCTCGAGCGCTGGATCCCCGACGGGCCGCGCCGGACGGTCGAGGTCACCGACTACTTCTTCGCGCCCGACGTCCCCGAGGCCGAGATCGCGGAGCTCCTGGCCTGGGACTCCCAGGTGGCCGAGGAGGACGTCTCGCTCGTCGAGTCCGTGCAGCGCGGCCTCGACTCGGGAACGATTCCCCAGGGACGGCTCCTCCTCGGGAGCGAGCGCCTCATCGCGGACTTCCAGCGGCGCGTCCGCGACGCCCTCCTCGGCCCGTAGCCCCTCAGAGGTTCTCGACGAAGCGGCGCCGGGCGTCCTCGAGCGCCTCGCGAATCCCGCCCGGCCCCGGAGCCGGACGCGACAGCGCCTTCCTCGGCTTGCGGAACGTCCCCTTGCGGACGCTCGCCGCGACCCGCTCGTGCGCGTCGCGGAAGGGGACGCCCCGGAGGACGAGCGCCTCGGCAGCGTCGGTCGCGAGGAGGAGGGGATCCGAGGCTGCCTTCGCGAGTCGCCTCCGGTCGACCTCGAGCCCGCTTACGAGCACGGTCAGGGCCTCGAGGGCGAGGCGCACGTCACGCCGCGTCGCGAAGACCGGCGGCTTGTCCTCCTGGAGGTCGCGGTCGTACGCGAGCGGGAGACCCTTCACCGTCGCGAGGAGACCGGTGAGGCGGCCGATCGCCGTCCCTGCCTTCCCGCGGGCGAGCTCGGCGACGTCGGGGTTGAGCTTCTGCGGCATCATCGAGGACCCGGTCGCTGCGCTCTCGGGGAGACGAACGAAGCCGAACTCCTGGCTCGCCCAGAGGACGATCTCCTCCCCGATCCGCGAGAGGTGGACGAAGAGGACGGCCGCCGCGTACAGGTAGTCGAACGCGAAGTCGCGGTCGGCGACGGCGTCGAGCGAGTTCCGCATCTGCCGGGGCGGGGGAGGGAGCGGCAGCGTCGAGCCTGCGAGGGCGCCCGCGCCGAGGGGGCTCTCGGCCGCCGCCTCCGCAGCGGCGGCGAAGCGCGTCCGATCGCGGTCGAGCATCTCGACCCAGGCGAGGAGGTGGTGGCCGAGCGTGATCGGCTGCGCCCGCTGGAGGTGCGTGTACCCCGGCATCGGCGTCTCCGCCTCCGCCTCGGCGAAGGAGAGGCAGACGAGGGCGAGGGCGTCGATTGCCTCGCGGGCCTCGGCACACGCGTCGAGGACGTAGAGGCGGAGCGCGGCGGCGACCTGGTCGTTCCGCGAGCGGCCAGCGTGGATCTTCCGACCGACGTCCCCGAGCAGGCGCTCGATCGCCGAGTGGACGTCCTCGTCGGAGTCGAGGTAGCCGCTCGGGTCGAGCGCGATCTCGGCGAGGCGCGCCTCCGCCTCGTCGAGCTCCTCCGGGGTGAGGATCCCCGCCGCGGCAAGGCGGCGAGCGTGCTCGGCCGTCGCCTCGCAGTCGTAGGGCAGGAG
>JAVQXS010000091.1:0-6518 GCA_033578065.1 Thermoleophilia bacterium | reverse complement strand
GAGGAGGTCGCTGCGCTCCGTGGGAAGCGGATCGCGGAGGTGCTCCCCGCGTCGCGCGCGGCAGGCGAGGAGCTCGCAGCCGAGGAGGCCCCGCTCGGGGCGTCGGCTCCTCCCGTGCCGACTGCGCAGGAGGCCCCCGAGGCGGTGGAGACGCATGCGAGCGCCGATGATGTCGACGCCGTCGCCGGGGAGGAGGAGGCGTGACGACCCTTCGGATCACCCAGGTGCGGAGCGCGATCGGGCAGTCGGAGCGACATCGCGGCACCCTGCGCGCGCTCGGGCTCGGGAAGATCGGTCGGAGCGCCGAGCACGAGGACTCGCGGGAGCTCCAGGGGATGCTGCGGAAGGTGCGCCACCTCGTCCGCGTCGAGGAGGTGCGCTGAGATGGCGGACGAGCTGAGCCTCTCCACCCTCCGCCCGGCGCAGCCGCGCAAGGCGCGCAAGCGGGTCGGTCGGGGTCCCGGCTCGGGGACGGGCCGCTACGCGGGGCGTGGGGTCAAGGGGCAGAAGGCCCGCTCCGGCTCGCACAAGATGCGGCCTGGGTTCGAGGGCGGTCAGACGCCGATCGACATGCGCCTCGGCAAGGCGCGCGGCGCGACGTCGAAGGACGCGATGCCGATCGGTCCCTTCCGGACGAGGACCCAGCCCGTGAACGTCGGCGTCCTCGAGGAGCGGTTCGAGGCGGGAGCGGACGTGACGCCGGAGACGCTGAAGGCAGCCCGGCTCATCCGCTCGCTCCGGGTCGACGTGAAGGTGCTCGGCGAGGGCGAGCTCACGAAGCCCCTCACGGTGGCCGCGCACGCGTTCTCGCGCTCGGCGGTGGCGAAGATCGAGGCCGCCGGCGGAACGGTCGTCTGGCTCCGCGGGGAGCCCGGGGCTGCGCGCTCGCAGCGCCGGCGGAGAGGCGGCGCGACGCCGTCCGCCGCGGGCGCGTCGGAGGGGTCTGAGAGCGTGGCGGAGAGCCCCGGAGAGCAGCCCCCGGAGAGCGCTGGAGAGGGCGTCTCCGAGCCCGCGAGCGAGGTGGAGGGGTAGGCGGTGTTCTCCTGGCTCGCGAACGCATGGCGCGTCCCCGAGCTGCGGCGCCGTGTCCTCTTCACCGCCTTCATCCTCGCCATCTACCGCCTTGGCTCCTGGATCCCCGCGCCTGGCGTCGATCCCAACGCGATCGAGAGCTACTTCCAGGGCCGGGGCGACACCATCCTCGGCTTCCTCGACCTCTTCTCGGGCGGCGCGCTCTCCCAGTTCTCCTTCTTCGCGCTCGGGATCATGCCGTACATCACGGCCTCGATCATCCTCCAGCTTCTCACGGTCGTGATCCCGAAGCTCGGCCAGCTCCAGCGGGAGGGCGAGCCTGGCTACGCGAAGATCACGCAGTACACGCGCTACCTCACGGTCGGGCTCTCGGCCGCGCAGGCGACGGGCTACGCCTTCCTCTTCCGCAGCCAGGGAGCGCTCGAGGCGGGCGCTGGCGAGATCGTCCTCATCGTCGTCACGCTCACGGCGGGGACGACCCTCCTCATGTGGATGGGCGAGCTCATCACGAAGCGCGGGGTCGGGAACGGCATCTCGATCCTCATCTTCGCCTCCATCCTCGTCGGCGCCCCCATCGGCATCGCCGCCTGGTGGAACGGCGGCCCCATGGAGAAGCTCTTCTTCCCGCTCATCGCGCTCGCGATCTGCGCCGCGGTCGTCTTCGTCCAGGAGGGCCAGCGGCGGATCCCGATCCAGTACGCGAAGCGCATGGTCGGTCGGCGGATGACGGCCGGCGGCTCGACGTACCTCCCCCTGCGCGTGAACATGGCCGGCGTCATCCCGATCATCTTCGCGGCGGCGATCCTCGCCTTCCCGCCGACGATCGCGCAGTACTTCCCGGCGACCCGCGACTTCGTGAACGAGTACTTCCAGCCCGGGGACTGGATCTACCTCCTCATCGAGGGGATGATGATCGTCGTCTTCACGTACTTCTACACGGCGGTCCAGTTCAACCCCGTCGACCAGGCCGACAACCTCCGACGCCACGGCGGCTACATCCCGGGGATCCGCCCCGGCCCCCCGACGGCGCAGTACCTCGACCGCGTCCTCTCGCGTCTGACGCTCCCCGGCTCCCTCTACCTCGCCATCGTCGCGGTGCTCCCGAGCCTCTTCATCGCCTACGGCGGCTTCTCGCAGGCGAGCGCGGGAGCCCTCGGCGGCACCTCCGTGCTCATCGCGGTTGGCGTCGCCCTCGACACCATGCGGCAGATGGAGTCGCAGATGATGATGCGCTCCTACGAAGGCTTCCTCCGCTGACGAGGGCCTGGGCGTGCGCATCCTCATCCTCGGGCCCCAGGGGTCGGGCAAAGGCACGCAGGCGAGGCGCCTCGCGGCCGCGCACGGGATCGCGCACATCGCCACGGGCGACATCCTCCGCGCCGCGGTCGCCGAGGGCACGGAGCTCGGGCGGCGGGTGGCGCCGATCCTCGAGCGTGGCGACCTCGTCCCAGACGACCTCATGGTCGAGCTCATCCGCGGGCGTCTCCGCGACGAGGACGGGTTCGTGCTCGACGGCTTCCCGCGCACGCTGCCGCAGGCAGAGGCGCTCGACGCGATGCTCGTCGAGATCGGGAAGCCGCTCGACGCGGTCGTGCTGCTCGCGGTCGAGGACGAGGTCGCCCGCGAGCGCATGCGCGGCCGTGCGCTCGAGGAGGGCCGAAGCGACGACACGCCGGAGGTGATCGAGAACCGGCTCCGCCTCTACCACGAGCTCACGGAGCCCGTGGTCGAGCGCTACCGCGCCTCCGGCCTCCTCGTCGAGGTCGACGGCGCGCGCACGATCGACGAGGTCGGGACAGCGATCGAGCGCGCCCTCGGCGAGCGCGTGGGCACACGATGATCATCCGCAAGAGCCCGCGCGAGATCGAGAAGATCGCCGCCGCCGGCCGTCTCGTCGCGGAGACGATCGCTCACGTGGGCACGCTCCTCCGTCCGGGGGTGACGACGGAGGAGCTCGACGCCGCCGCCGGGGCCTTCATCCGCGAGCGCGGCGGGATCCCGACCTCAGAGGGGTACCGGGGCTACCCGAAGGCGATCTGCATCTCGACGAACGAGGTCGTCGTCCACGGCATCCCTGGGCCGCGGGTCGTGCGCGAGGGGGACCTCGTCACCGTCGACGTCGGGGTGACGCTCGACGGGTACATCGCAGATAGCGCGTACACCTTCGGGGTGGGGGAGATCGACCCCGAGGCGCAGCGCCTCCTCGACGTCGCCCAGGATGCGCTCGCCGCCGGGATCGAGCAGGCCGTCGTCGGAAATCGGGTCGGGGACATCTCGCACGCCGTGCAGAGCGTCGTCGAGGGCGCCGGCTTCTCCGTCGTCCGCAGCCTCGTCGGCCACGGGGTCGGGCGGCGCTACCACGAGGATCCGCACATCCCGAACTACGGCGAGCCCGGCCGCGGCCCGCGCCTCGCCGAGGGCATGACGATCGCGATCGAGCCGATGATCACGGCCGGCGGCGGGGAGGTCGTCGTCGACGACGACGGCTGGACGATCTCCACCGCCGACGGCTCTCTCGCCGCGCACTTCGAGCACACGGTCGCCATCACCGCGGAGGGGCCGCGCATCCTCACGCCGCGCGTCGGCGTCCCCGAGCGCGTCTGACCCGAGCTGTCGCGGAGGGCCGTGTTGGAGGCGGTCTGCTACCATGAGCCGCCGCGGCGCGGGCGCAGCGTGCGTGCGCCGCATTCGTCCTGTCACCGCACGAGAGATGGTTCGAGCACGAGGTGAGCCTGGCACGACGTGGCCGTCAAGGAAGAGAAGATCGAGGTCGAAGGCGAGGTAGTCGAGGCGCTCCCGAGCACGATGTTCCGGGTGCAGCTCGACTCGGGCCACAGCGTCCTCGCCACGATCTCCGGGAAGATGCGCAAGCACTACATCCGCATCCTCCCCGGCGACCGCGTGAAGGTCGAGCTCTCTCCCTACGACCTCACCCGCGGCCGCATCACCTTCCGCCTGAAGTAGCGAGACTCCCATGAAGGTTCGTCCGTCCGTGAAGCCCATGTGCGACCGCTGCCGCGTCATCAAGCGGCACGGCCGGACGATGGTCATCTGCTCGAACCCGCGCCACAAGCAGAGGCAGGGCTAGGCATGGCACGGATCGCCGGCGTCAACCTCCCCCCGCAGAAGCGGCTCGAGGTCGGGCTCACCGCAATCTACGGAATCGGTCGCTCGACGGCGTTGAGGATCTGTCGCGAGCTTGGGCTCGATCCCGACGAGAAGGTTCGCGACCTCACCGACGAGGAGATCACGAAGCTCCGCGCGTACATCGACGCGAACCTCGAGGTCGAGGGCGACCTCCGCCGTGAGCGCGCGCAGGCGATCAAGCGCCTGTCCGAGATCGGCTGCTACCGCGGCATCCGCCATCGTCGCAACCTCCCGGTGCGCGGCCAGCGGACGAAGACGAACGCGCGCACGCGCAAGGGCCCGAAGAAGACGGTCGGTCGCGGGAAGAAGAAGAAGTAGCCCATGGCCCCTCCCCGCAGATCGGCCTCCCGCGGGCGTGCACGCCGTCGCGCTCGCAAGAACATCGCCGTCGGGCAGGCGCACATCAAGGCGACCTTCAACAACACGATCGTCACCCTCACCGACCCCGAGGGGAACGTCATCGTCTGGGAGTCGGCGGGCTCGGCCGGCTTCAAGGGCTCCCGGAAGTCGACGCCCTTCGCCGCCCAGGTAACGGCCGACAACGCAGCGCGCAAGGGCATGGAGCACGGCCTCCAGAAGGTCGAGGTGTTCGTGAAGGGGCCCGGGTCGGGCCGGGAGACGGCGATTCGCTCGCTCCAGGCCGCGGGCCTCGAGATCCTCAGCGTGAAGGACGTCACCCCGCAGGCGCACAACGGCGTCCGTCCGCGCAAGCGGAGGCGCGGCTGATGGCGCGCGACCTCGGCCCGAAGTGCAGGCTCTGTCGGCGAGAGGGCGTGAAGCTCTTCCTCAAGGGGGAGCGCTGCCTCACGGAGAAGTGCGCCGTCGAGCGGCGCAGCTACCCGCCGGGCGAGCACGGCCGCGGTCGGATCAAGCAGAGCCAGTACCTCCTCCAGCTCCGCGAGAAGCAGAAGGCGCGTCGCTACTACGGGCTGCTCGAGAAGCAGTTCCGGAGGACGTACGAGAGGGCGAGCCGCGCGCAGGGGGCTCCGGGCGAGAACCTCCTCCGGCTGCTCGAGACGCGGCTCGACAACGTCGTCTACCGCCTCGGCTTCGCCGGCTCGCGCGCGCAGGCGCGCCAGCTCGTCCGCCACGGCCACTTCCTCGTGAACGGACGGCGGGTGAACATCCCGAGCTACGGGGTGCGACCGGGGGATGTCGTCGCGCTCAGGCCGGGAAGCCCGGTCGAGCAGCTCGTGCGTGACGCCACCGACCTCACCGCCTCGGTCGCGCCATGGCTCCAGGCCGACCATGAGAACCTCACCGGGACGGTGCTCAAGTGGCCGGAGCGCGCCGAGATAGACACGCCCGTCCAGGAGTCCCTCATCGTCGAGCTCTACTCGAAGTAACGCCGGCGCACCATGCGCCTCCGGAGAGACCAGAAAGGATCGCGTTGTCCACATCCACCAGCCTGATGGAGTTCCAGATCCCACGGATCGTCCACGAGGAGATGGACGACCGGCGGGGGGTGTTCGTCATCGAGCCGCTCGACCGCGGCTTCGGTCACACGTTCGGCAACTCGCTCCGCCGCGTGCTGCTGTCGTCGCTCGAGGGGGCGGCGGTGACCGCGGTGAAGATCGAGGGCGTCGCGCATGAGTTCACGACGCTGCCCGGCGTCCGCGAGGACGTGACCGACATCATCCTCAACCTCAAGAGCCTCATCGTGCGCCTCCACGGGCCCTCGCCCGAGATCGAGGTGTACATCGCGAAGAAGGGCCCCGGCGTCGTGACGGCCGCCGACATCGAGGCACCTGCTGATCTCGAGATCCTCAACCCTGAGCTCGAGATCGCGAGCCTCGATGCGAAGGGCAAGCTCGAGATGGCGCTCACCGTTGGCCGTGGCCGCGGGTACGTTCCGGCCGAGCTCAACCGCGGGCCGGAGACGGCGATCGGCGTCATCCCCATCGACTCGATCTTCTCCCCGGTGCGGCGCGTCGCGTACGAGGTCGAGGCAGCGCGCGTCGGGCAGCGCACGGACTACGACAAGCTCGTCCTCGACGTCACGACCGACGGCTCGATCGACCCCCGGGAGGCGATCCGCCAGGCGGCGGAGATCCTCATCCGCCAGCTCGCGATCTTCACCGACCTCGAGCGGATCGAGGGGCTCGCCGAGGTGGCGGAGGCGGCTGCCGAGGCGCCCGTCACGCACGGGATGGAGAACTTCCCGATCGAGGAGCTCGAGCTCGGCGTTCGCTCGTACAACTGCCTCAAGCGGGTCGGGATCGAGACGATCGGCGACCTCACCTCGAAGTCGGAGTCGGAGCTCGTCGCCATCCCGAACTTCGGCCGCAAGTCGATCGAGGAGGTTCGCGCGGCGCTCGCGCAGCACGGCCTCACGCTCA
>JAVQXS010000090.1:0-6536 GCA_033578065.1 Thermoleophilia bacterium | reverse complement strand
GGATCCGGCCCATGCGCTCGAGACAGGCGACCGCGTCTGGGTTGCCCTCCCGAGCGCGCCGTAGAAGGAGGCGGCCGTCGGCGCCTTCGCCCCACAGCTCGCGGGCCGCTCGGTCGGCCGCGCTCCCGGACACGAGCGCCTCCAGGTGACCGCGGCCGTGGCAGGCGCCCTGGCAGGGGGGGCCGCCGACCTCGACCACGACGTGACCGAGCTCGGCCCAGCCCCGATAGAGCTCGCCGTCGAGCACGAGCCCGCCCCCCACGCCCGTGCCGAGCGTGAGGACGACGAGCGTCGAGGCGCCTCGACCCGCGCCGAGCTTCCACTCGGCGAGCGCCGCCGCGGTCGCGTCGTTCTCGATCCCGACCGGCCGCTCGAAGCGCTCATGAACGCGGGCGCGGAGATCGAGCCCGGCGAGGGGGAGATTCGTCGCCTGGAGGACCCGTCCGGATCCGCGCTCGAGGTGGGAGGGGACGCCGAGCCCGATCGCCGCGATGCCGTCGTCCACGAGCTCCGCGATGGTGCTCTCGAGCGCCGCGACGAGCTCCCGCTCCCCGCCCGCCGGCGTCTCCCGCTCGAGGACGCGCCGCACGTTCCCCCTCCCATCGAGGATCCCGGCGAGGATCTTCGTCCCCCCGAGGTCAACGCCTATCACGAGGGGGTGAGCCACAGGTGCGGGCTACCATAGCGCCCCGCATGGCCGAGGGAGAGAAGCCCTACCGGCTGTACCGAGGCGGCCGCCGGAGGGGCTCGGTTCCCCTCGAGCGCAGCGCACCGGATGCCCCGGCTGCGCCGCGCCCGCCACGTCGACGACGGCGCCTCTGGCTCTGGGCGCTCGCTGGGGTGGCAGGGCTCGCCATCCTCGGCGTCGCCTGGGGCATCCTCGGGTACGTCTCCTTCGCACGCGGGGTCGAGAAGGCGAACGGACGGCTGCCAGCCGCCGCCCGGGCCGAGCTCTCGCGGCGGGGCGAGTCAGTCCTCTCGCAGCCGACGACGATCCTCATCATCGGCACGGACGGGGGACGTGCTTCGGGCCGGCCCGACGCGCAGCGCTCGGATTCGCTCCTCCTCCTGCGCACCGATCCGAAGCGGGCCCGGCTCTCCTACCTCTCGATCCCGCGGGACCTCCGCGTCGAGATCCCTGGCCACGGAACGGAGAAGATCAACGCGGCGAGCCAGCTCGGCGGGCCGGCGCTGACGATCGCCACCGTGCGCGCCCTCACCGGGATCCCGATCGACCACGTCGTCGTCGTCGACTTCGACGGCTTCAAGGAGCTCATCGACGCGCTCGGCGGCATCGAGGTCGACGTCCCCAAGCCCATCCTCTCGAACCGCTTCGACTGCCCGTACCCCGCAGCGCGCTGTCGCGAGTGGGAGGGCTGGCGCTTCGCGAAGGGTCGTCAGCGCATGGACGGCCGGCGCGCGCTCGTCTACGCCAGGATCCGGACGAACCGTCTCGACCCCTCGGACACGGACATGAGCCGGACGGCTCGCCAGCAGGCGGTCGCCGAGGCGGTAGGCGACAAGGTCACGAGCGTCGGGACGTTCCTCCGCCTGCCGTTCATCGGCGACTCGCTCGCAGCGCCGCTCGCGACCGACCTCTCGGCGGGGGAGCTCATCCGTCTCGGCTGGGTGCGGCTCCGCGCGAGCGCGAGCGACGTGCTCCACTGTCGCCTCGGGGGCGACCCGGCGACGGTCGGAGGCGAGTCGGTGCTCATCGGCTCGGAGGACAACGCCGCGGTCGTCGCGATGTTCCTGCGGGCGAGCGCGCCGCAGCCGCCTCCGAAGGGGCAGCTCTACGCCCCGGGCTGCACGCGTCGCCCTCGCTGAGCGGGGACGACCCGAGCCGAGGGTGCCAGAGGCAACACCTCGGGGCCAGGTCTCGTTCGTTGCACCCACGCGAGAGGAACAAGACTCCCTTCTGAGACGGAGCCCAGCTCCCGCGCCGAACCGGCCACGCGCTCTCTCTGCGTGCATGCGGCCCGATGGCTAATCCCCCTCACAACGACGGGGACCTGCCCCCAACCGTTGCGTGCAACGAGTGGGACCTGACCCCCCTCACCGTTGCGCGCTGTCGGGAGGCCCGACGGCGCGGTCACTCGGAGGCGGGAGCCGGCTTCGAGTCGGACGCCGCCTTCTCGGTCGGCCTCTCCGCCTTCTCCCCGGCGCCAGCGTCGCCGTCCTTCCCCTGTCCCTTTCGAGAGCCACGGCCGTAGTCGGTCGCGTAGAAGCCCGAGCCCTTGAAGTGCACCGCGACCGGGAAGAGCACCTTCTCCACGGGTCCGGTCGCGCACGTCGGGCACGCCTCCGGGGGCGCCTCGCTCATCTTCTGGAAGAGCTCGAAGGTGTGCCCGTTCGGGCACCGGTACTCGTAGATGGGCACGGCGCGAAAGGCTAGCTTCTCGCCCCGGCGTCGGCTCCCGTCCCCTCGCGCTCGAGGAGCTCCTGGAAGCACGGAGCGCTCTCGAACGCGGCCAGGCCGCGCGGGCGCCGGCCGCGGCGTTGGAGCCGCCGTCTCCGGTCGAGCGCAGCGAAGGCCGCGGAGGCACCCACGAGCCCCCCGAGGAGGAAGGCTCGCACCCCACGCCGTCGCTCGACACGCGTCATGGGAGGATCTTAGGCATGCGCGTCTGCACCATCGGCGACCTCACCCTCGACGTCATCGTCCGACTCGCCGGGCCGCTCGCGCCCGGCGGCGACACGGAGGCAGAGATCGCGCTCGTCCCTGGGGGACAGGCCGCGAACGTGGCCGCCTGGGCGGCTGCGCTCGGGGCCGAGGCCCGCTTCATCGGCAAGCGGGGCGCCGACGAGGCGGGGCGCCTCGCCGCAGCCGGGCTCCGGGAGCGAGGCGTCGCGGTCTACGGGCCGGTCGAGGGAGCGAACGCCCTCGTCTGCTCGCTCGTCACGCCGGACGGCGAGCGGTCGCTGGCGTCGGACCGAGGCGCCGCCGCCGCGCTCGCCCCCGACGAGATCGACCCTGCGTGGCTCGCGGGCTGCGACCGGCTCTTCGTCTCCGGATACGCGCTCCTGCGCGGCCCGGCTCGAGAGGCGGCCCTCCGAGGGGTGGCCATCGCACGGGAGGAGGGAGCGACGGTCGCGGTCGACCTCGCCTCCTGGAGCGCGCTCGAGGCGGCGGGGCCGGCACCCGTGCGGCAGGTCGTCGCCGAGCTTCGGCCTGACGTCGTGTTCGCGAGCGAGGCCGAGGACCGCGCCTTCGGGGGCCCGCTGCCGGGCGTCCTCTGGATCCTCAAGCGTGGCGCGCGCGGGTGCTCGTTCGCCGGCGACGAGCGCCCGGCGCTCCCGGTCGAGCGAGTCGTCGACCCGACCGGCGCTGGGGACGCCCTCGCGGCAGGCTGGCTCGTCGGCGGGCCTGACCTCGCCCTCGAGGCGGCGGCTCGCTGCGTCTCGCGGCTCGGGGCGCTGCCATGAGCATCATCCGGATCTCCGACGAGGTGCAGGCGGCGCTCGCCGCCGGCCGTCCCCTCGTCGCGCTCGAGACGACGCTCGTCGCGCACGGCTTCCCCGCGCCGGACGGCCTCGAGGTCGCCCTCGCGAGCGAGGAGGCGGTGCGCAGCGCGGGCGCTGTGCCGGCGACGATCGGCGTCGTCGCAGGCGAGATCCGGGTGGGCCTCGCTCGTCGCGAGCTCGAGGAGCTCACCCCTCAGGCGCGGAAGCTCGGCCCGCGCGACCTCGCGCCGTGCGTCGCGGCGAGGGCGACGGGAGCGACGACCGTCGGCGGGACGCTCGCGGTCGCGCGGAGCGTCGGCATTCGGTTCCTCGGCACGGGCGGGATCGGCGGCGTCCACCGCGGCTTCCCGACCGTCCCCGACGTCTCGGCCGACCTCGCGATGATCGCGCGCGCACAGGCGCTCGTCGTCTGCTCAGGGGCGAAGTCGCTCCTCGACGTGCCCGCGACGGTCGAGCTTCTCGAGTCGCTCGGGGTTCCCGTGCTCGGGTTCCGCACGAGCACGCTGCCGCTCTTCTACGCAGCCGAGGGCGGGCCGCCCGTGCAGGAGCGCGTGGAGGATGCTGCGACGGCCGCGCGGATCGCGGCAGACCACTGGAGCCTCGACGGCGGGGGGATCGTGCTCGCCACTCCGCCTCCGTCGAGCCTCGACGTCTCGGAACTCGTCGAGGAGGCGCTCTCCGAGGCGACGCGCGCGGGCATCTCTGGACCGGCCGTCACCCCCTTCGTCTTGGCGCTCCTCCACGAGCGGAGCGGAGGCGCGACGCTCCGCGCGAACCGCGACCTCGTCGTCGCGAACGCGCGGCTCGCGGGGGAGATCGCGGTAGCGTTCGGCGCGCTGTGACGACGTACGACCTCGTTCGCGACCTCCCGCTCGAGGTCGAGGGCTACGCGCTCGCCGGGCTCGAGCTCCAGGCCCGTCCCGACTTCCTCCGCAAGACGACGGTCGTGCGGCTCACGGGAGCGGGCGAGGAGGGCATCGGCGAGGACGTCACGTACGCCGCAGCCGAGCACGATCGCCTGCAGGCACGTGGCTCGGACCTTCCCCTCGTGGGCTCGTGGACCGTGCAGACGTTCTCCGAGCACCTCGCGGAGCTCCCGCTGTTCGCGTCCGAGCCCGAGCAGCGTGCCTACCTCGACTACCGACGCTGGGCGTTCGAGAGCGCCGCCCTCGACCTCGCGCTTCGCCAGAGGGGCCTCTCGCTCGCCGAGGCGCTTCACCGGGAGCCGCGACCGATCTCCTTCGTCGTCTCCATGAGCCTCGGCTCGCCTCCGTCCACGGAGCGCCTCGAGGCCTGGCTTGCCCTCTACCCCGATCTCCGCTTCAAGCTCGACGCGACCCCCGAGTGGGATGAGGATCTCGTCGCGCGCCTGGCGGAGACGGGCGCCGTCGAGTCGGTAGACCTCAAGGGCCAGTACCACGGCACCGTCGTCGACACCCCTCCCGACCCCGCGCTCTACCGGCGGGTGGCGGAGGGGCTGCCGCGTGCCTGGCTCGAGGACCCTGCCCTCACCGAGGAGACGATCGCGGTCCTCGAGCCGCACGCGGAGCGTGTCACCTGGGACGCGATCATCCACGCGGTCGAGGACATCGCCTCCCTACCCTGGCCACCGAGGACGGTGAACGTGAAGCCGTCGCGCTTCGGGTCGGTAGAGCGCCTCTTCGCCGCGTACGACTACTGCGAGCGACACGGGATCGCGATCTACGGGGGCGGGCAGTGGGAACTCGGGCCCGGCCGCGGCCAGATCCAGCTCCTCGCCTCGCTCTTCCACCCGGAGGCGCCGAACGACGTCGCGCCCCGCGAGTACAACCTCGAGCCCCGACCCGGTCTGCCCAGGAGCCCGCTTCCCGTCCACGCTCGGGCGACCGGCTTCCTTGCTCCGTAGCCGGGCGGGCTACTCGAGCGCCCGCAGGAGATCCTCGACCGGCACGAGCGGAAGCGACTCGAGCTTCGCGCTCCCGCGCGCGCCGAGCGCGACCGAGATCTTCGCGACGGTGAGGTCGTCGGGAGCCTCGACGATGGTCACGAAGTCGTACTCGCCGAGCGCGGCCCACTGGTGGAGGACCTTCGCGCCCATCTCCTCGACGTCCCGGTTCACCTCCCGCAGTCGCCCGGGGTTCGCGTGCAGCGTCTGGACGCCCTTCTCCGTGAGCGTCGTCAGCATGAGGTACGTCGGCATGTCGCTCCTTTCAGCCGCCTGCGCTCTCGGCCCGCGAGCGTAGCCGAGCCTCCTGGTCGACGTAGAGGAGGGCGCTCCCGAGGAGGACGAGCGGCGAGACGACGAGCGCCGCGAGCGTCGCTGCCACCCGATGCGTGCTCTCCGCGTACTCGCGCAGGAGGAAGAAGAGCCCCCCCTGCGTGAGGAGGACGACGAGGGCGAGGGTCGCGAGACCACCCAGCACGTGCACGTAGTCGGCTCGGGCGAGGGCGATGCCTCGCGCGAGCGCGGCCCGCACGCCCAGCCGCTCGACGAGCGCTGCGGGGACGGACAGCCCCACGAGGGCGAGGTACGCGAGCCCCGGGAGGATGTAGACGCGGACGAGGAACGGGAAGGGGATGAAGACGAGGACCCCGGTGAGGTACGCGACGAGCGCGCTCGGGCTGCGCAACGGGGCATCCGTCACGAGCGCGCAGGCGCCAACGTAGGCGGCGGTGACGAGGAGCGCCGAAGCGGGAACGACGGCGTAGCGGGCCACCTCGCTCGGCAGGCCCCAGGCGAGCGCGTTGACGAGCGCCACCGGGGCTCCCAGGGCGAGCGCCTTCCAGAAGCTCCGCTGGTACACGCGGATGCTCTCGCCGACGAGCTGCCCGACCGTCCGCGTCTCGGGGGGAAGGGGGCGAGGGAGCTCGCGGCTCACGGCGCGGAGCGACAGGTGTGGGAACGATCCTGCCCCAGCGCGGCGAGCAGTCGCGCGAGCGCGTCTGCGAGGACGGCGAGCGCCCGCCCCACCTCCCACCGCGAGCGGTCCTCCTCGCCGATCGCGTTCGAGATCGCGCGCACCTCGACCGCCGGCACGCCGGCAAGCGCGCACGCCCGCAGCACCGCGAACCCCTCCATCGCCTCGACTCGA
>JAVQXS010000089.1:0-6548 GCA_033578065.1 Thermoleophilia bacterium | reverse complement strand
GGGCTCGCCGAGCTCGCGGCGCGCGTGACGGAGCTCGAGGAGCTCGCGCGGGCCGGCGCGCGCGCGCAGGACCGTGCGGAGATCGAGAACCTCTTCTCCCGCTACATGTACCTCCACAACGCCTTCCGCGACGAGGAGATCATCCCTCTCTGGGTGAAGCCGGGGACCCCGGGCATGCGTGCGCAGTACAGCAACGCTGGCGTGTACACGACGTGGGAGAGCATCACCGCCTACCACCGAGATCGTCCTGCGCCGAAGGGGAAGCTCATCCTCCACATGACGACGACGCCCGTCATCGAGGTGGCAGAGGACCGAGCGACGGCGAAGGGGGTCTGGATCATGGCTGGGCTCGAGTCGGGTCTCATGGATCCCGAGGTCGCGAAGGGCGTGCCCGACTTCTTCTTCACGCCGGGTGACGTCGATGGGAAGCGAGTGTGGGCGCACTGGGTGTGGGCGAAGTACGCCCTCGCCTTCCTGCGGCAGGACGGTGCCTGGCGGATCTGGCGCTTCCGCTGCTACGAGGTCGCGCGCGCTCCCTTCCACGAGAGCTGGATCCACTTCGGCGCACGGGATCCCGAGTCGTTCGACCGGGATCTCATGTACTTCGGCGAGGACGGTCGTCCGCGCTTCATGCCGCCTCCGGATGCGCCGGCGGTGGAGATCGCGCACCGCTACTCGCCGCGGAGGCGCCAGACGCTCGACCCGAGACCCCCCGAGCCGTACCGGACGTTCGACGAGGCGGAAGGCCCGTGAGCGCGAGTGGAACCGAGCGGAGCGCAGGGCTCCTGCGGCGCTGCGGAATGAGCCAGTGCACGACGCCGACGCTCACCGCGCCGCAGGCGGCCCGGCTCTACGCCGACGCAGGGTTCGGCTCGATCGGCGTCTGGCTCCACAAGCTCGAGCGGCCCGACTGGACCGGCGGCTTCTTCGTGCCGGAGGTCGAGCTCCCAGAGGCCCTCGTCGCGGAGACGGCAGCAGGCGTCCGGGAGAGCGGTCTCGCCGTCTCCCACGTCGTCCTCGGAGGCTTCTTCGTCACGGACGACGAGGAGCTCCGCCAGCGCCGGGTGCGTGCAACCGTTCGGGCACTCGACGTCGCGGAGGCGCTCGGCGCGAGGTGCCTCATCATCGCTCCCGGCAGGCTCGAGGGCCGCTCGCTCGCGTGGGCGCACGACTGCGCCGCCCGCTCGCTGAGCGAGGTGCTCGAGGCACGGTCGGAGAGCTCGGTGCTCCTGGGACTCGAGCCCGTCATCGCCTGGCAGAGCGACTACCTGTGCTCCATCGCGCGCGCCCTCGAGCTCCTCGAGCGCGTCGACCACCCGCGGCTCGGGGTCTTCCTCGACAACTTCCACCTCTGGCACAACGCCGACTGGGACACCTCGTTCATCCTCGAGGAGATCGAGCGGGCAGGCCCGCGCATCGTCGGCGTCCACGTCAACGACGGCGTTCGGGGCTCCGACGAGCGCGCGCTGCCCGGAGAGGGGGAGATGCCGGTCGCGGAGTTCGTCGCGGCGATCGAGCGCAGCGGGTACGAGGGCTCGTACGACGTCGAGTACGTCTACGACGCGAGCCGCCTTGCGACCGATCCGGGCATGTTCGCTCCCGAAGCGGTCGTCGCCCGCTGCCGGGCGGGCCTCGAGAAGGCGCTCACCGGAGTGCTCGCGTGAGGCAGCCGTCGACGAGCGCCTCGGGCGACCGAATCGCGGCGCTCCTCGTCACGGGCCACGACCACTTCCACCACCGGTGGCGTCACGCGGCTGCGCTCACGCGCGAGACGCTCGAGGCCTCGGGCCGCTTCTCCGTGACGGCCACGGAGGCGCCGCAGACGATGACGAGCGAGACGCTCGCTCCGTACGACTGCCTCCTCGTCTCCTACTTCGGCGCCCGGGTGCCGGGGGAGCACGAGCTCCGGTGGGGGAGCCGAGCCGAGGCGGCGCTCTTCGACTTCGTTCGCGGCGGCGGGGGTGTCGTCCTCCTGCACACGACCTTCGCCATGGGCACGACCTGGAACGATGCGCACGGGGACGAGCTCCTGCGGCTGGCGGGGGGACTCCTCGGCCCCGAGAGCCGTCGGGCGCCCGGCGAGCGATTCGTCGTCTCCGTCGAGGATCCGACCCATCCCATCACGCAAGGGCTCCCACCGACCTGGGAGCAGGCGATCGACGACAAGTTCGTCCAGCTCCGCTGGCATGCCGAGGCGTCCCCGCACGTGCTCGTGACGGTCGAGGACGAGCCCGAGGCGTACCTCGGCGGCGCCTACTACGCCGTTCTCGGGCTGCCCGGACCGCCGCTCGCGACCGAGGACGAGGTGCGACGCCTTCCGGGCGTCGGGGAACGCCACCCGGTGGCGTGGACGAACGAGTTCGGGCGCGGGCGCGTGTTCGCGCTCATGCTCGGCCACGTGGGCGCGAGCACGATCGAGGACGCTCGCGCGAGCCTCGAGAGCGGCCGCGAGGTCGGTCCGACGATCGACGTCGCCGCCCGAACGCCTGGGTACGTCGGCCTCCTGGTTCGGGGGACAGAGTGGGCGGCGACCGGATCGGTCACCCTCCCGCCGACGACGGTCTCCGGCGGTCGGCCGTCGTCGTAGGAGAGCGGCAGACGTCGCCGCTGCGATCAGCGCAGCGCTGCGCCCGTGTCGAGGTCGAAGAAGTGCAGGCGAGTGGTGTCGACCGCGAACTCGAAGGGGCCACGGCCCGGCGCCTCGGCGGCGATGTCGAGGCGTGCGCACGCGAGGACGAACCGCTCCCCGGCGAGCTCCTCGAGCCGCTCGACCGCGGCTTCGTCGACGTCCTGCGCGATCTCGAGGACGTCCTCGGTGACGACGGGCTGCGCCTCGACGGCCGCGTAGACGAGGCGCTCGGGGGGGAGCGCCTCGTCGAACTTCACCTCGCCCTTCAGCCTCGGGAGCGCGGGATCGGAGGAGCGCGGATCAAGCAGGTGCTCAGGCCGGATGCCGACCGCGAGCTCGCGGTCGCGGTAGGCGGCGAGGCTAGGCTTCGCTGCGAGCGTCGCTGCCGAGAGGGGGAGGCGCTGCTCGCCGAGGACGCAGGCGAGGCCGTTCTCGGTCGCCTCGAGGCGTCCGCGGAAGAGGTTCATCGCCGGCGAGCCGATGAACTCGGCGACGAACAGGTTCGCCGGCTCGTCGTACAGGAGCTCGGGTGGCCCCTGCTGCTGGAGGACGCCCTTCCGCATGACGGCGATGCGGTCGCCCATCGTCATCGCCTCGACCTGGTCGTGGGTGACGAAGATCGTCGTCACGCCGAGCTCCTCCTGGAGACGCGTGATCTCGCCGCGCATCTGCACTCGGAGCTTCGCGTCGAGGTTCGAGAGGGGCTCGTCCATGAGGAACACCTGCGGCTGGCGCACGATCGCGCGCCCCATGGCAACCCGCTGGCGCTGCCCGCCGGAGAGGTGTCGTGGCCGGCGTCCGAGCTGCTCCTCGAGCCCGAGGAGGGCGGCGGCACGCTTGACGCGTTCCTCGATCTCCCGCTTCGGCATGCGCTGGCAGCGAAGCGGGAAGGCGATGTTCTCGAAGACGCTCATGTGGGGGTAGAGCGCGTAGTTTTGGAAGACCATCGCGACGTCGCGGTCCTGCGGGGCGAGGTCGTTCACGACGCGGTCGCCGATGAGGATCTCTCCTTCCGTGACCTCCTCGAGCCCGGCCACCATCCTCAGCGCCGTCGTCTTCCCGCATCCGGAAGGACCGACGAAGACGACGAGCTCGCCGTCTTGGATCTCGAGGTCGAAGCCGACGAGCGCCCGCGTCCCATCCGGGTACGTCTTGCTCACCTGCGAGAAGGTCACGGGCGCCATCGCTCGTAGCCTACGTCTTGATGCCGCCCGTGAAGCCGCGGATGAGGTGCCGCTGCGCGACGACGAAGAACGCGAGCACCGGCAGGAGGGCGACGATGACCGCCGCGAAGACGAGGTTCCAGCGGGACGCGAACTCGGCGACGAACGAGTAGACAGCGACGGGCAGCGGGGTGTTGTCGGTGCCGCTCAGGAAGATGAGCGCGAGGAAGAAGTCGTTCCAGATGATGAGGCCGGTGAAGATCGCGACCGTCCCCGTCACCGGGCGCAGGAGGGGGAAGACGACCTTGCGGAAGATCCGCAGCTGGCTTGCCCCGTCGACCTGGGCGGCTTCCTCGTACTCCCGGGGGAGCGCCCGCGCGAAGCCGGTGTAGAGGAAGACGGAGAACGGCATCCAGATCCCCGCGTAGAAGAGGATGAGGCCAGCGTACGTCCCGACGAGCCCGAGCTCGCGCAGGGCCGCGTACGTCGGGACGAGCCCGAGCTGGAAGGGGAGGATGATCCCGAGGACGAAGAGGAGGTAGAGGGCGGTGCTCATCGCGCCCGCTCTGCGGGCGATCGTGTACGCGCAGAGCGAGCCGAGCGCGACGAGGATGACGACGGTGCCTCCGGTGAGCACGATGCTGTTGACGAGCGCGCGTCCGAGCGACCCCTGGCTCCACGCGGTGCCGAAGTTCCCAAGCTCCACCGACTGGGGGAAGCTGAGGGGGGAGGCGAGCGCCTCGAGGTCGGGCTTGAGCGCGATCGTGACGAGGAAGTAGAAGGGGATCCACCACACGGCGGCGATGACGAGGAGCGAGAGCTCGCGGGAGAAGGTGCGCCACGTGTACCGGTGCATCAGAGCCTTCGCTCCCGGTAGCGGAGGATCGAGAG
Organism: Thermoleophilia bacterium; assembly: GCA_033578065.1. Taxonomy (GTDB): domain Bacteria; phylum Actinomycetota; class Thermoleophilia; order Gaiellales; family Gaiellaceae; genus GMQP-bins7. The sequence goes on along the minus strand of JAVQXS010000089.1, from coordinate 1,865 downwards.
CTGCGCGAGGGCCATAGCGGTGATGAGCACGGTGAGGACGAGCGAGAGCGCCGCGCCGTACCCGAAGCGCCCGAAGGCGAACGTCTGCTTGTAGATCTGCGTAGCAAGGGTCTCCGAGGCGTCGACTGGGCCACCGCCAGTGAGGGCGAGCACCTGGTCGAAGACGCCGAGGCCGTAGATGAGGCTGAGCGTGACGCTGACGGTGATCGCTGGGGCGAGGAGGGGGAGCGTGATCTTCCAGAAGCGACGGAACGCCGAGGCCCCGTCGACCGCGGCGGCCTCATCGAGCTCGTCGGGGATCCCCGCGAGGCCGGAGAGGTACATGACCATCGCGAGGCCGGCGAACTGCCAGACGAGGACGACGAAGATCGTCCACAGCGCCCAGGTCGGGTCACCGGTCCACGCTCGTTGCCAGGAGTCGAGCCCGACGGCGTCGAGGAAGCGGTTCAGCGGGCCCGTGTAGCTGAAGATGAACTGCCAGATGTAGGAGACGGCGAGGGAGCTCATGACGACGGGGGCGAAGAAGAGCGCTCGCAGGAGGAGGCGAGTCTTCAGCGTGCGGTTGAGGGCGAGGGCGAGAGCGAGGCCGATGACGTTCGCAGCGGCGACGAACGTGACCGCGAGGAGGATCGTGTTCTCGAGCGCGCCGCGCGAGACCGGATCCTCGAGGATCTCCCGGAAGTTGTCGAGCCCGATGAACCGGGCCTCGCGGCTGATCCCGTCCCAGTCGGTGAACGCGTACCAGCCGCCAGCCGCCGTCGCGACGTAGCGGAGGAGGATGACGAGGACGACCGCAGGGAGCACCCAGACCCACGGCACGCGAGGGAGGCCGCGGCGGGCTCGGCGCCGCTTCACGGTCACCGCGGCGCTCGCCTCCGACCCGATCGTGCTCACCATCGCCCCGAGTCGATCTCCCGGGGCCGGACGGCACCCACCGGCCGAGACCGGAGGGTGCCGTCGACCGCCCCAGGCTGCGTCACGCTGCCGACGCTAGCCCGACGCCCACGCGGCGTCCATCTCGCGGAGGATCTGCTCGGGCGTCCGCTGGCCCGTGAGGAGCCCCTGGACACCCTTGCCGAGGGCCTCGAAGACGGCGGGGTTCCGCCACTCGAGGTTCAGGAGCGGGTGCACCTTCTTCGACTGCTTGAGGAGCGGAGCGAGCCCACGGAGCTCCCACGCGAGGTGTCGGCCCTTCTTCATCTGGTAGATGGACGCGGCACCGGTGAGCTTCGCGTAGAGGCCGCCCGCCTGCGGCGTGGCCCAGAAGTCGACGAACCGGTTCGCCGCCTCCCGCACCCGCGTCCGCGAGTAGATCGCGAAGGCGTCGTTCGGCGAGGCGTAGACCTGGGTGTCGGCAGCGCGGTCGCCGGGCATCGCGAAGAAGTTGTACGACGCGTTCCGGTTGAAGCTCTTGATGAGACCGACGATCGAGCTCGGGAGCACCCATGCCGCGACCTGGCCCGAGACGAACCCTGGGGTCGCGGGCACGTTGTCGTTCCCCTCCGCGCCGGGCGGGAAGCAGCCCGCGTTCTTCATGTCGACGATGCGCTGGAGGGCGGTGCGCCAAGCCGGCGTCCCCGCGAAGGTCACCTGGTTCCGGAGCCGCTTCTGGTTCCACTGCGGATCCTTCGCGAGGACGTAGCTGGCCGCCACGTTGACCGCGAAGAGACCCGAGTTCTGGGCGCTCGCGCCAGCGATGTTGAGGAACCGCTTGCCGCCGGCCGCCGCGCGCCGGCACGCGTTCAGGAGCTCCGCCATCGTCGTTGGCACTCGGATTCCAAGCTGCTCGAGCACCGCCGGCTGGTAGAGCGCCCCGGTGACGACGACGTTGATCGGCACGGCGTACAGACGGTTGCCGATCCAGT
>JAVQXS010000088.1:0-6580 GCA_033578065.1 Thermoleophilia bacterium | reverse complement strand
GATCCCGCCGGCACGTCTCCCCTGTCCCCGCGTGTAACCGACGATGACGACCTCCTGCTCCTGGCGCACCTTCACCTTCCGCCAGTCCGGGCTGCGTCTTCCTGGCTGGTACCGCGAGTCGAGCCGCTTCGCGATCACTCCCTCGAGCCTCTGCTCGCGAGCGGCCGCGAGGAGCGCCTCTCCGTCCTCGAACTGGGGGGAGACGAGCACCGAGCCCGACGGCACCACCATCACCTCGAGACGCGCGCGGCGGTCGCGGAGCGGCAGGTCGAGCAGCGGCTCGCCGTCCACCTCCAGCACGTCGAAGGCGACGAAGACGAGCGCTCCCTCCCCTCGCTGGAGGAGCCCGAACCGCGAGCGCCGCTGCTCGTCGAGCGCGCAGATCTCGCCGTCGAGGACCGCGTCGCGCGCGCGGAGCGCTCTCGAGAGCGCCCGCGCCACCCTCGGGAAGCGCGCCCCGAGGTCCTTACCGGCGCGACTCGTGAGCACCGTCCTCCCAGACTCCACCCGGGCGAGCGCGCGGAACCCGTCCCACTTCGGCTCGTAGACCCACCCGGCCCCGGTGGGGATGCGCTCGGACGAGGTCGCGAGCATCGGCGCGTAGCTCGCGGACGCGTCGTCGCCATCCTTCCGCAGCAGGAGCCAGTTCCTCGAGTCGCCGCCGAGCGCCGCGGGAACGAGCGTCCAGATCCCGTCGAGGCGGGCTCCGCGCAGTCGGAACGTGAGGCCGCCGTCACGCTTCTCCTCGATGAGCTCGTACGTCCCCCGGTCCCAGATCTCGACCGTGCCGGCGCCGTACTCGCCAGCCGGGATCGTCCCCTCGAAGTCGGCGTACGCGAGCGGGTGATCCTCCACCTGGACGGCAAGCCGGCGCTCGCCCTGCCGGAGTGGCAAGCCCTTCGGAACGGCCCAGCTCGCGAGCACGCCGCCGCGCTCGAGCCGCAGGTCGTAGTGGAGCCGGCGCGCATCGTGGCGCTGCACGACGAAACGCGGCTCGCTCCGCGCGGCGGCGGCTCCCGGGAGCGGCTCGGGCGTCCGGCCCGGGCGCCGGCGGCGCCGGTACTCGTCCAAGCTCACGTTGTGGATTGTCGCCAGGTTCGCAACGCGTCCTTTACCAACCGGCGATTCGCTGGACGTTTTCCCTGCTCAGAGGGTCTTCCCGATCGGGGGATAAGCCTGTGGAAGCTGTGGATAGCGCGCTCAGGCGCTCGTGAACACGCCCATCGCGCGGAACCTCGCGCGCCGCTGCGCCCGGCGCTCGTCGGGATCGAGCGAGCCCGCGTCCTCGAGCGCAGCGACGATCGCCTCCGCGAGGAGCTCAGCCGCAGCGTCGTAGTCCGAATGGGCCCCTTCTCCGGGCTCGGGGACGACGGCGTCGATCACCCCGAGCGCGAGGCAGTGGGCCGCGTCCGGCTTGAAGGCAGCTGCCGCCTTCCGCGCCTCGCCCGCGTCCCGCCAGAGGATCGCGGCGCAGCCCTCAGGGGAGATGACCGAGTAGATGGCGTTCTCCTGCATGAGCACCCGGTCGGCGACGGCGATCGCCACCGCGCCGCCTGACCCGCCCTCGCCGATCACGCACGAGACCGTGGGCACGGAGAGGGCGAGCATCGTCGCCTGCGAGCGCGCGATGGCCCCTCCCTGGCCGTGCTGCTCGGCAGCGATCCCTGGGTACGCGCCGGGGGTGTCGACGAGCGTCACGAGCGCGAACCCGTGTCGGTCGGCGAGCGCCATCGCGCGCATCGCCTTCCGGTACCCCTCCGGGTACGCCATCCCGAAGTTCCGGCGCGTCCGCTCCTTGAGGTCACGGCCCTTCTGGTGGCCGACGAGGACGACCGTCCGACCACGGAGGGACCCGATGCCGGCGACGATGGAGGGGTCGTCGGCACGGCTGCGGTCGCCGTGCAGCTCGAAGAAGTCATCGAGCATCCGCTCGACGTAGTCGAGCGTGTACGGCCGCTCCGGGTGACGCGCGAGCTCGACGGAGCGCCAGATCTCCTCCGCCCCCGGCTCTGCCCGGAGCCGCTCGAGCTGCCCCTGGAGCCGCTCGAGCTCGCCGCTCACCCTCGTGCCGCGGAGGAGCTTCATCCGCGCGAGCTTACTCAAGCGCTCCCGCAGCCGGAGCTCGGCCTCGCTCGTCACCGCGGCGCCGAGAAGAGCCGGAGGAGCCGGCCGAGCGTCGGGCGTAGCTCGGCCCTCGGGACGACCGCGTCCACGTGCCCGAAGCGGAAGTTCGACTCCGCGAGGCCGAAGTCGTCGGGGAGCTTCTCCCGCGTCGTCTGCGCAACGACGCGAGGCCCAGCGAAGGACATGAGCGCGCCCGGCTCGGCGAGGACGACGTCGCCGAGGCTCGCGAAGCTCGCGAGCACTCCTCCCGTCGTCGGATGCGCGAGCACCGACAGGAGCGCGCTGCCCGCGTCGTGCAGCTCCTCGACGGCGGCGACCGTCTTCGGGAGCTGCATGAGCGCGAGGATCCCCTCCTGCATGCGCGCCCCTCCGGACGCGGAGACGGAGACGAGCGGGACGCCTGCTGCGCCCGCGCTCTCGCAGGCGCGGGCGAACTTCTCCCCCACCGCGCTCCCCATCGATCCGCCCATGAAGGCGAAGTCCATGACCGCGAGCCGGCACTCGGAGCCCTCGATGGATGCTCGCCCGCAGACGACGGCATCCCCGAGACCCGTCGCCATCTCGGCCTCGACGAGGCGCTCGGCGTACGGGCGCAGGTCGAAGAAACCGAGCGGGTCGGCGGAGCGGATATCCGCGTCCTCCTCGACGAACGAGCCCTCATCCACGAGCTGCGCGATCCGCTCTCGGGCTCCGACAGGGAAATGGTGACCGCACTGCGCACAGACACGCAGGGCTCGCGCGAGCTCCTCCTCGCGGTAGTGCGAGCCACAGCGGGGACAGGTGTTGGGATGCGACCGCCCTGGCGCAGGACCCTCCGCGCGCTTCCGCTCGACCTCGACGTCAACCCGGGCGCGCTCGGCCATGGGCTGGATCCTATGCGCGGCGCGGTCGCGGTCGGTCAGAGCCCAGCTGCAGCGAGCAGGCGCTCGACGACGCGCGCGTTCTCCCGGTCGGGCAGGAGGCCGGTCACGCCCATCCCGGCGATCGCTCCCCGCGCCGCGATCTCGCGCAGGAGCGACTCCGCTTGGGAGAGCGAGAGACCGCCGGGCTCGGGAACGAAGACCGCTGCCTCCGAAGGATCAAGGACATCGAGGTCGAAGGCGAGGTACGCCGCATCCACCCCCGCGAGAGCGCGCTCGACGGAGTCGTCGATCCCCGTCTCGGCGAGGAACGCGACCTCGGGCGGATCGAGGTTGCGGGCCCCGACGAGCGCGACGTCCTCGGCCCGCACGTCCCCTGCGTCGAGGAGCATGCGGAGCGGCATGCCCCACGCGTTCCCCGACGGCGACGTCTCCGGCGTGTTCAGGTCTCCGTGGGCATCGAGCCAGACAAGACCGACCCGCCCCCTCTCCGCGAGGCCACGGACAGCGCCGATGTGAGCGCAGCAGCAGCCGCCGAGGACGATCGGACGCGCGGGGAGGAGCCGCGCGAGGCTCTCGCTCTGACGCTCGAGCGTCGACTCCGCGACCACCCCCGTCTCAGGGTAGGGGAGGGGAAGGAACGCCGCCTTCGCCAGCTCCTCCCCTCCCACGCCCCAGGCCCGCGGCACGCGGACGAGCCCGGCCGCCCACGACCCCCCGCACGCGTGGCACTCGTACCCCGAATCGACGGCGACCGCCGTCCCGGCTCGGCAGACGGGGCAGCGCGCGCGGAGCGTCGACATCAGTCCCTCGGAACGAGCTCGTCGAGCGCGTCGGCGAGACCGGCGAGCGTCGGTAAGGTGCGGGCGGGACGAGGGTCGGGGGACTCGCCGAGCCGGTTGATCCAGATGCAGGGGATCCCGAGCGCGCTCGCCGGTCCGATGTCGTGGAAGAGGCTCTGCGCGACGTGGACGTGCGCCGCGCGATCAGCACCCGTTCGCCGACGGAACTCCTCCCAGTGCCTGGGCGCCGGCTTGTAGGACCCGATCTCGCTCGCGACGACCGAGAGGTCGAAGGGCACGCCGATGGCGGCGAGGGACGCCTCGAGGAGGTCGCGGTCCGTGTTCGAGAGGACGGCGAGGCGCCAGCCCCGGCCCCGGGCCTCGAGCAGCGCCGGAGCGACGTCGGCGAACACCGGCCAGCGCGGGAGCGAGCGCGCGAGCGCGTCGCGCTCGCGCGCAGGGAGCACGAGACCGTCCTCTGCGGCGAGGCGCTCGAGCGTGCGGGCGAGCACCTCGCGGTAGGGGAGCCCAGGATCCGCGCTCTCCACCTCCGGCTCGAGCTCGTGGTAGCGGCGGAGGAGCAGACGAGCGCGATCGTCGCCGAAGAGCCGGCCGAGCTCCCGGCCGATGCCGCCGTTCCAGTCGACGAGCGTCCCGTAGCAGTCGAAGGTCGCCCAGCGCTCCATCGCTACCGCTCACGCACCCCAGCGGCGGAAGACGACGCAGGCGTTGTGGCCACCGAAGCCGAACGAGTTGTTCGCCGCGATCGCGATGTCGGCCTTCCTGGCGACGTTCGGGACGTAGTCGAGGTCGCACTCGGGATCAGGCGTCTCGTAGTTGATCGTCGGCGGCAGCACGCCTCGCTGGACGGCGAAGACCGTGAAGATCGCCTCCACGGCTCCCGCCGCGCCCAGGCAGTGGCCGGTGGCGCCCTTCGTCGAGGAGACGGGGGTGCGGTACGCGTGCTCCTCGCCGAGAGCGAGCTTGAGGACGCGCGTCTCGGCGACGTCTCCGGCAGGCGTGGAAGTTCCATGGGCGTTCACGTAGTCGACGTCGGTCGGCTCGATCCCCGCATCCTCGAACGCCATGCGCATCGCTCGCGCTGGGTTCTCGCCCGTCGGGTCGGGATCGGAGACGTGACTCGCGTCCGAGGAGACGCCGTAGCCGAGCACCTCCGCGTAGATCCGGGCACCGCGGGCGAGCGCGTGCTCGAGCTCCTCGAGCACGAGCATGCCTGCTGCCTCGCCCATGACGAACCCGTCCCGCTCGGCATCGAAGGGGCGCGAGGCTCGCGCGGGGTCGTCGTTCCGGCGCGAGAGGGCCCGCATGGCGGAGAAGCCCGCGATCCCGACCCGGGTGATCGGCGCCTCCGTCCCGCCGCAGAACATGACGTCGGCGCGACCGAGCCGGATCGCGTCCAACCCGTCTCCGATCGCCATGTTCGAGGCGGCACACGCGGTGCACTGGGCGGCAAGCGGCCCCTTCGCCCCGAGCTCCATCGACACCCACGCGGCCGCCATGTTGGGGATGATCTGGACGATCGCGAACGGGCTCGTCCGCTCGGGCCCGCGCTCGAGGAGCCCTTGAAGGCAGTCTTCGAACGCGTACAGGCCGCCGATGCCCGTCGCCACGGCGGCGCCGACCCGCTCGGGCGCCGCCGCGATCGAGATCCCGCTGTCCTCCTCCGCCATCCGGGCCGCGGAGAGCGCGAGCTGGGAGAAGCGGTCCATCCGACGAGCCTGCTTCCGGTCGATCCAGAGCGTCGGATCGAAGCCCTTGAGCTCGCAGGCGAAGTGGACGGCGTAGCCCTCGCTGTCGAAGTGCGTGATCGGCCCTGCTCCCGACTCCCCCGCGATGAGACGCTCCCACGTCGTCTCGGGGTCGTTCCCGAGCGGGGTCACCATCCCGACACCGGTGACGACGACGCGGCGGCGGCCGGTCTCCTCGGCGTCCACGCTCACATCCCCAGGCCGCCGTCGACGAGGAGGACGGCGCCCGTGACGAACGACGCCTCCTCCGAGACGAGGAAGCGAACAGCCCCGGCCACATCCTCGGGCTCCCCGAGCCGACCGAGCGGGGTCGCGGCGAGCATCGCCTGCGTCGCCTCCTCGGGGAGCGCCTCGGTGAGGCGCGTGTGCACGTACCCGGGGACGACGACGTTCGCGCGGACGCCGCGGCTGCCGAGCTCCCTCGCGAGGGCCTTCGTGAAGCCGACGATGCCCGCCTTCGAGGCCGCGTAGTTCGTCTGCCCCCAGTTCCCGCGCAGACCGACGATCGAGGAGACGTTCACGATCGCGCCCGCACGCTTGCGCATCATCCCCCGTGCGGCAGCGCGGCACGTGTAGAAGCACGAGGAGAGGTTCGTGTCGATGACGGTCCGCCAGTCCTCGTCGGACATGCGCACGATGAGGCCGTCGCGCGTGACGCCCGCGTTGTTCACGAGCACGTCGAGGTCCCCTGCCTCCTCGACGAGCGAGTGCGCCGATGAGGGGTCGGAGACGTCGGCGCGGATCGCGCGCCCGCCAATCTCGGAGGCGAGCGCCTCGGCCTCCTCGGCTCCCTCGCGGTAGGAGATGACGACAGACGCGCCAGCCGCCGCGAGCTCGAGCGCGATCGCGCGGCCGATCCCGCGTGAGGCGCCGGTCACGAGAGCGGTCTTCCCGGCGAGGGAGCAGAAGGGACGCCCGCTCACCGCGAGAGCGCTTCCTGCGCTCGCTCGAGCCCTTCGACCGTGTTCACGGAGATCGTCCGGACGCTCCGGTCGATTCGGCGCAAGAGACCGGAGAGGACGTTCCCGGGGCCGACCTCGACGAA
>JAVQXS010000087.1:0-6636 GCA_033578065.1 Thermoleophilia bacterium | reverse complement strand
AGCGCTCGTCTTCGCGGTCGAGGACGTCCGCGATGGGAGAGCGGACTCCTCGGTCGGCGAGCTCCTCGGGAGGGTGACGCCGTACCTCGCCACCCTCGTTGCCGCCGGCATCCTCGCCGGGGTCGCGGTCGCGATCGGCTTCCTCCTGCTTGTCGTCCCAGGGATCTACCTGCTCACGATCTGGGCCCTCATCGCGCCGGCGATCGTCCTCGAGCGCGCAGGCGTCCTCGAGGCGTTCGGCCGCTCGCGGGCGCTCGTGCGAGGCCGCTTCTGGACCGTGCTCGGCATCGTCGTCATCGCCGCCATCCTCTCCATCCTCGCGCAGATGCTCATCAGCGCGCTGCTCGCGTTCCTGCCCCCGTTCCTCCAGAGCTGGCTCGGGGGAGCGATCGGCGGTGCCGTCACGGTGCCCTTCATGGCGCTCGCGATCACCCTCACGTACTTCCGCTTGCGGGAGGAGAAGGCGGCCCCGGCCGAGGCCTGAGAGGGACGCGACCGCGGCGTATCCTCCAGACGATGGGCGTCGAGCCCGACGAGACCGCCGAGGGGAGCGCCGCTCCCGAATCGATCGCGGAAGCGCAGGCTGCACCGACCCGCCTCACGCCGGAGGCGGCGGTGGCGGCCATGCAGCTCCGGATCCCCGCCCGCGGGAACCGAACGCTCCGCGTCCTCCTCGAGCGGGTGGACGCCGACCTCCAGGTGAAGGCGTGGTGGCACGTCGCGAACGTCAACGCCGTCACCCGGCTCGAGATCAACGACCACTCGTGGGTGCACATCCAGATCGTCGCGAACATCGCCCTCAAGCTCCTCCGCCAGCTCGTCCGCCACGGCATCGAGCCCTCGCTCGTCGCCGACTACGGGCTCTCGGTCGAGGACTCCGAGGTCGTCGTCGTGCTCGCCGCGCTCCTCCACGACTCGGGCATGTCGGTGCACCGCCGCGACCACGAGGACTGGAGCCTCTTCCTCGCGGAGCCGAAGGCGCGGGAGCTCCTCGCCGGCCTCTACCGGGAGCCGGAGCTCACCGTCGTCGTGTCCGAGGTGCTCCAAGCGATCACGAGCCACCGCGCCGACGGCGAGCCGCTCACCCTCGAGGCGGGCATCCTCCGCGTCGCCGACGCCCTCGATATGGCCGAAGGACGCTCTCGCATCCCGTTCGAGCGCGGCTCCGTCACGATCCACTCGCTCTCTGCGGCGGCGATCGACGAGGTTCGCATCGCCGATGGGGAGACGAAGCCCGTGATGGTTGAGATCCTCATGAACAACTCCTCGGGCATCTACCAGGTGGACGGCCTCCTCAAGGCGAAGCTCCGGGGCTCCGGCCTCGAGCCGTACGTCGAGGTCGTCGCGCGCATCGACACCGAGGCCGAGAAGCGGCTCGTCCCCGTCTACCGGCTCGATCCCGGCCAGACGCGCGGCTCGCGGGGCTGACGGTCCGGTTCGACTACACTGCGCTGCGCCCGGTGCGGGGTCGTCTAACGGTAGGACGCCTGGCTCTGGACCAGGAAGTTGGGGTTCGAATCCCTGCCCCGCAGCCTCGCTCGCGCCCCCCGTCGCCTCACGCCCGCGTCCGAGTGTCCTCTGCTCCTCGCACGTCTCGCCGTTGCTTGATAAGTCGACGCTCGTGAGAGAGAAGATCGCGATTTTGTAAGGCTTCCCCTCCTTTCTCGTGACGCGTTCGGTACCCTGCGGCGACTCGAGTGACACGAGCGGCGCCCGTGCGCGCGCCGCGCCCCTGTCCCCGACCAGGAGGTACCGACGCTGCGATCCCTCGTCGTCTCCCTCTGCGCTCTCGCGCTCCTCGCGGGAGCCGCCCTCGCACACCCGAGGAGCGCGTCCGCTCCGGTGCGGCCGAGCGCCGGGAAGGCGCGCTCTGCGACCATGCTCACCGCGCAGCTCGCAGCAGCCCAGGCGGTCGCCCGGCGCGCCCGCAGCACGATCCGCTTCTTCCGAACCCATCCCGAGCTCCTGCGCTCGCCACGCACGCGCCCGATCGCCCTGCGTGCCCTTCGGCAGGCCGAGCGCCGGCTCGCACGCTCGACGCGCACAGTCCGGAGGCTCCGGAACGCGATCCTCTCCCGCGAGCAGGAGCAGCTGCGTGCGCTGCCGCCAAGGAAGGCGATCTGCCGAGTGTTCGGTCGCTACTGCTCCCAAGCGCTCGAGGTCGCCTGGTGCGAGTCGCGCCTCCTCCCGAGCGCGCGGAACGGCGAGTACCTCGGGCTCTTCCAGATGGGAGGCACCGAGCGCCGCCTCTTTGGCCACGGCCCCACGCCCTACGAGCAGGCGCGCGCCGCCTACCGGTACTTCGTCCGATCGGGCCGCGACTGGAGCCCGTGGGGGTGCCGCTGGGCGGCGCTCTGACGCGCTCGCTCGCGATTTTCGTCGCAACGTGCGCCCACGAGCACGGGTCGGGGGTTCCGCTCTCTCGCCGCGTCTGCTACGAGTGAGCGAGCGTGTGGGGTCGGCGGAAGCGCAACCGCCTCCGGCCGCTCGACGAGGCGGCCGCGTACGCACGCTGTCACGGCGAGCGCGACGACACCGTCCGCCTCGTGCAGCTGCCGCCGCGGCGCGCCCGCTACAAGGACGTCCTGTCGAGCGGCGAGGCGATCCGGCTCGACTTCGAGCAGCGCCTCGACACCCGCGAGCCAGAGCCTTCCCCGTGACGGGCGAGCCCAGATCCGCTACCCTTACCGCCCTCGGCCCATTCGTCTAGCGGCCTAGGACACCGCCCTCTCACGGCGGCGGCACGGGTTCGAATCCCGTATGGGCCTTCGCCCACAGCCTTCGACCCAGGCCCGGTTACCGTCTGGGCTCGGAAGCCGGGTGGCAGCGGAGGCGAGTCCAGCGCGGCAGCGGAGAGGGGCGCTCCGCCGCCTATTCGCGAGGACACGGACGACCTCGAGAGCATCCACGGTAGGGGCGAGCGACATAGCTCGCTGTCGCGCGGAGCCCGACGCTCCTCTCGCGCGCCATTGCCGGAGCTCGTGACCACGGGCTCGACCGCCGGATCGCCTGACCCGAGACTCGACCTGCGCTCGTCTAACGCGTCGGAAGACGAGGCGCTACGGGCCTGTGGACTGCCTCGGCGCGAGCACGACGAGGAGGTACGAGCGCTTCGCTGTCACGCCGAGGGCGTCCGTCCCAACGAACGTGATCCGGAACCTCCCTGGTGCCCGCGGGATGCCCGTGAGCGTCGCTGTCGCCGGATCGAAGCGGACGCCGCGCGGAAGGATGCCGGTGACCGTCCACGTCGTCGGGGCGACGCCGCCCGTCGCGACGACGCGTACCTGCACGAAGCGGCCCACGACGACCGGGCGCAGCGAGAGCGGACGCGCGATCGCGAGCCTCGGCGCGACGCGTAGCACCCCAGCGTAGGCGGCACTCTGCCCGCCAGCGTCCGCGACCGTCGCGGTGAAGCGGAAGGTGCCCGAGACGAGCGGTCGTCCCGCGATGAGCCCCGCCGCGGTGAGCGCAACGCCGTCGGGGAGGGCACCGGAGGTCAACGACCACGTGTACTCCGGCCGACCACCGGTGGCGCCGAGCTGGATCCGGACGGGGACGCCGACCTCCGCCGGCGGGATCGTCCCGGGCGGCACGACGGTCAGCGCAGTCTTCACCTCGATCGTGAGCGTCCGCGTCGCGCTGCGCCCGTCGGGGAGCGACGCGCGCACGGTGAACGTGTACGTCCCGTCTGCGGTCGGCGTTCCCGAGATGACTCCCGTCGTCGCGTCGAGCGCGAGGCCCGGCGGCAGCGTGCCCTCGACCGACCAGCTGGGCGCGCTCGGCGGAGGCGTCGTCTGGCCGGGTGCCGACTGCACGCCGGAGCCGAGCGCGAGCGTGTACGGCCTCCCGGTGAGCCCTGCCGGAGCGGAGTCGGTCGTCACGACGAACCCCGGGAGGATGCGGATGATGAACTCGCGCTCGGACTTGTTGTCACCGGCGCACCACGGCGGCCCGCCCTCCTCCGGCAGGAGGTCGTGGATGATGACCCAGAAGCGACTCTCGCCCGCAGCGACGGGCGTCCCCGAGATGAGCCCGCTCCGCGACATCGAGAGTCCCTCCGGAAGCGAGCTGTTCACGATCTCCCACCAGTACGCGTCGCAGCCAGCTTTCCCCGTGAGCTGGAGCGTGTAGGGCTTGCCGACCTCGCCACTCGGGCACACGAGCGCAGGGTCGCTGCCGCCGGGATGCGGGCAGGGATATGTGTCGTCGAAGCTCGCCGCCGAACCCGGCGAGGGAACGCCGAGGCTCACCATCGCCCCAAGGAGGAGCGCGAGGAGGAGATTGTGGTGGTGCACGCGGACGAGCGGGTTCACGTCAGGCGGCTCACCGTAGCAGAGGGGTCGGAGCCAACCGTGAGGACGGGCGGTCGGTCACCTGACCCGGAGGACGACGAGCTCCGCGACGCACACCGGCCTCTCCGAGCCCTCCCGCTCGACGGTCGCCTCGATCGTCGCCCGCTCTCCGAGCGAGGCCTCCTCGACCGAGAGGACGCGGAAGCGCCCCCGGACGCGGCTTCCAGCCGGGACGGGAGCGGGGAAGCGCACGCGGTTCGCCCCGTAGTTCACCGCCATCGTGCCTCCGGCGGGGAGCACCTCGTAGAGCATCGGGACGCAGAGCGAGAGGGTGAGGAAGCCGTGCGCGACCGTCGTCCCGAACGGGCTCTCCACGCGCGCCCGTTCCGGGTCGACGTGGATCCACTGCGGGTCGTCTGTCGCCCGGGCGAAGGCGTCGATCCGCTCCTGGGTCACCTCGAGCCACGAGGTCGGCCCGAGCTCCCGGCCGACGAGCTCCGCGAGCGAGCTCACGCCGCCACGCTCGCGGCCTCGCGGATGCGCCCGAGCGCCGTCTCGCGCCCGAGGAGCTCGAGCGACTCGTAGAGCCCGGGCGAGACACGCGACCCGGTGACGGCGACGCGGATCGGCATGTACACGGTCCGCGGCGTCTCCCCGAGCTCCTCGCACAGACCCTTGAGCGCCCGCTCGATCGCGTCCGCGCGCCAGGGCTCGACTCGCTCGAGCGCGCGCGCCGCCTCGCGGAGGATCCGGTCGTCGAGGAGGTCGGGGTCAGGCTCGACGTCGTGGAAGAGGAAGCCAGCGAAGGCCGGGAACTCCCCGAGGCGCGTGATCTTCTCCTGGACGAGGGGGGCCGCTGCCCGCACGCGCTCCTCGGGCCAGTCGAGGCCGCGCTCGCGGAGGTAGGCGAGGAGCCGGTCCGCGTACTCCTCGACCGGAAGCGCGCGCAGGTAGACGCCGTTCATCCAGTCGAGCTTCTTGTAGTCGAACGTCGCCGGACTCGAGCCGACGCGCTCGAGCGAGAAGCGCGCGATGAGCTCCTCGCGCGACATGATCGTCGTCTCGCCGTCCGGCGCCCAGCCGAGGAGGGCGAGGAAGTTGACGAGCGCCTCGGGGAGGTAGCCCGCCGCGCGGAACTCGTCGACCGAGACGGCGCCGTGCCGCTTCGAGAGCTTCCGCCCGTCGGGGCCGAAGACGTTCGGCACGTGCGCGTACACGGGCGGCTCGGCGCCGAGCGCGCGGAGGACGACGATCTGCTTCGGGGTGTTCGAGACGTGGTCGTCGCCGCGGATGACGTGGGTGATCCCGTCGAGCCAGTCCTCGAGCGGCGACGCGAAGTTGTACGTCGGGCGCCCGTCCGAGCGGACGAGCACGAGGTCCTCGAGCTCGGCGGCCGGGAACTCGATCCAGCCCTTGATCGCGTCCTGCCAGCCGATCGCGCCCTCCTCCGGCATGCGGATCCGGATCGCGCCTTCGTCCTCGTACGCCACCCCCGCGGCGACGAGCCGCCGCGCTTCCGCCTGCGCGCGCTCCATGCGGTCGAGCTGGAACGTCGTCGGCCCGTCCCAGTCGATGCCGAGCCAGCGGAGCGAGCGCTCGATCTGGGCCACCGACTCCTCGACCTCGCGGCTGACGTCCGTGTTCTCGATCCGCAGCAGGCACTCTCCCCCGCGACCCCGCGCGAAGAGCCAGTTGAAGAGGAACGTGCGCACGCCCCCGATGTGGAGGAAGCCGGTCGGGGAGGGCGCCATGCGGACGCGGACGGACATGCGCGAAGTAGCGTAGTCGCATGCTCTTCGGGGCTCACGTCTCCGTCGCGGGCGGGATCTCGCGCGCGATCGACCGCATCGAGGAGGTGGGAGGCGACGCCGTCCAGGTCTTCACCCAGAGCCCCCGGAGGTGGCGCCCGACCGCGCACCCGCGCGAGGAGCTCGAGCGCTTCCGGCGGCGGCGCGAGGAGGCGGGTATCGGCCACGTCTCCTGCCACGCGCTCTACCTCGTGAACCTCGCGAGCGCCGACCCCGAGATCCGGACGCGCTCGCTCGTCGCGCTGCGGGCGACGCTGGAGACGGCGCGGGCGATCGAGGCCGACGCCGTCGTCTTCCACGTCGGCTCCCACCTCGGGTACGGCTTCGGGGAGGCGGTCGAGGTCGTCGCCTCCGCCCTCGGCGAGCTCCTCGAGCTCACGAGCGAGCGCCTCTGGCTCTGCATGGAGAACACCGCAGGCGCCGGGGGCACGCTCGGGCGCTCGATCGACGAGCTGGCAGCGCTCGCCGACGCGGTCGGTCGCCATCCCCGCCTCGGCCTCTGTCTCGACTCCTGCCACTGGTGGGCGTCTGGGGTC
>JAVQXS010000086.1:0-6671 GCA_033578065.1 Thermoleophilia bacterium | reverse complement strand
GCCGCTCGAGCGGGAACGCCTCCACCCAGGGCGAGGCGACGTCGAGCGTGCGCTCAGCCCCGCGGACGAGCTCTCGTGCCGCGGGCTCGACCTCGTCCTGCGTCAGGTACGACGCGCTCACGGCGTCGCGATTCTCTCGCAGATCCGCACGGCAAGCAATCGCCGCAACGGCAGCGCTTTCTTACGCACCCGCGCCACCTCGGCCACGCCGGCGAGGCGGCGGCCGCTACCGGCGCTCCGGGCGAAGCGAGCCCAGCGCGGCGCTCTTGCTACGAAGTGCTACGAATCCTACGGTGCGTCCGTGAGCCGGATCATCACCCAGCGCGAGCTTCGGAACGGCTCCGGCGCGATCCTCGCGAGGTGCAGTCCGGGCAGCGGATCATCGTTACCTCGATACGTCGGTTCGTGATCGACCACGACCTCGTGCACCACGACCTGCTCCCCGACGAGTCGGCGATCGCGTCCGTGACGCTCGCCGAGCTCGCCGCGGGGACGCACGCGACAGACGACGCCGAGGAGCGGGCACGGCGTCAGGACCGCCTCCTGTGGGCTGCCTCCACCTGGGATCCGCTCCCTCTGGGAGGCGGCACGCGCGTACGGGCGCGTCTTCGCCGCGACGAAGGCTGCCGGGCGCTCTTCTCGGGCGCGGATGGCTGACCTCCTCATCGCGGCGACCGCCGTCGCGAACGGGCTCCCCCTCTCCACGAGGAACCCCGACGACTTCGCCGGCCTCGAGGAGGTCGTCTCGGTTCGAGCCGTGTAGCGAGGGTCGTGTGCGAGCCGCTGTCCGCTCCGGTCATGTCGCTACAAGACGACCCTTCTATGTAGCTACAATGACCCTCGTGGAGGTCGGGATCCGAGAGCTGCGGGCGCACCTGAGTCGCTACCTCAGACAGGTTCGCGACGGCGAGGAGATCGTCGTCACCGACCGCGGAACGCCGATCGCGCGGATCTCGCCGACGAACGGGCGCTCCCGACTCGACGAGCTGATCGCGGCCGGCGTCGTCACTCCTCCCGTCAACCGCGGGCCGCGTACCGTACCGAAGCCGGTCACGATCAAGGGCGGCATCAGCGACCTCGTGGACGAGCAGCGCCGCTGATCGCATACTTCGACACCTCGGCGTTCGTGAAGCTCTTCGTCGACGAACCTGGCTCGAGCGAGGCTTCGGAGATCTGGGCAAGCGCTCGGTTGCCCATGTCGAGCCGGCTTCTCTACCCGGAGGCGCGGGCCGCCCTGGCGGCAGCCGTGCGCTCCGGGCGCGCCGGCTCACGGAGCCACGCGCTGCGCGAGAAGCTCGACGCTCTCGCGCGAGACGTCGCGTACATCGAGGTCACCTCGTCGCTCGCGATGCGCGCCGGCGATCTCGCGGACGAGTACGGCCTGCGCGGGTACGACGCTGTGCATCTCGCCTCGTGCGAGAGCGTCGATGACGACGTCGTGCTCGTCGCGGCGGACGGCGAGCTGCTATCCGCTGCGCGTCGCAACGGCCTCGCCACGCTCCGTGTCTCTGGCTGAGCTTCCGGCTCAGTCCTCGGCGGGCTGAGCAGCGGCGCGCTCGGCGATCTCGGCCACGACTGCGGGGTCGGCGAGCGTCGTCGTGTCCCCGAGCGGGCGGTTCTCGGCCACGTCGCGGAGGAGCCGGCGCATGATCTTCCCCGAGCGCGTCTTCGGGAGCTCGGGCGTGAAGACGATGTTCGCCGGCTTCGCGATGGGGCCGATCTTCCGCGCGACGTGCTCGCGGAGCGTCTCGAGCATCCCGACGCTCCCCTCCTCGCCGCCCTTGAGCGTGACGAAGGCGACGATCGCCTGCCCGGTGAGGGGGTCGGCGCGGCCGCAGACCGCAGCCTCGGCGACGGCCGGGTGGTCGACGAGCGCCGACTCGACCTCGATCGTCGAGATGCGGTGGCCGGAGACGTTCATGACGTCGTCGACCCGGCCGAGGAGCCAGAAGTCGCCCTCCTCGTCGATGCGCGCGCCGTCGCCGGCGAAGTACATGCCAGGGAAGCGCTCCCAGTACGTCGCCCGGAAGCGCGCGTCGTCGCCGAAGATGCCACGCGTCATCGCCGGCCACGGCCGCTTGAGGACGAGGTAGCCGCCCCCGCCGGGGCCGACCTCCTCGCCTCGGTCGTTCACGACCGCGGCCTCGACCCCGGGGAAGGGCTTCGTCGCCGAGCCCGGCTTCAGCGTCGTCACGCCCGGGAGGGGCGTGATCATGATCATCCCCGTCTCCGTCTGCCACCAGGTATCGACGATCGGCGTGCGGTCGCCGCCGATGTGCTCCCGGTACCAGACCCAGGCCTCGGGGTTGATCGGCTCGCCCACCGTCCCGAGGAGCCGGAGCGAGGAGAGGTCGTGCTTCGCCGCGTGCTCGGGCCCCCACTTCATGTGCGCCCGGATGGCGGTCGGCGCCGTGTAGAGGATCGTCACCCGGTAGCGCTCGACGATGTCCCACCAGCGGTCCTTGTCCGGGTAGTCCGGCGTCCCCTCGTAGAGGACGCTCGTCGCCCCGTTGCAGAGGGGGCCGAAGACGATGTAGCTGTGCCCCGTCACCCAGCCGATGTCGGCGGCGCACCAGTAGATGTCGGTGTCCGGCTTGAGGTCGAAGACGTACCAGTGCGTCGTCGCCGCCCCGACGAGGTAGCCGGCGGTCGTGTGCGCGATCCCCTTCGGCTTCGCCGTCGTCCCGCTCGTGTAGAGGAGGTAGAGGAGGTCCTCCGAGTCCATCGGCTCGCAGGGGCAGGAGGCGGGATCCGATGGCTGCCCCGCGATGAGCTCGTCCCACGTGCGGTCACGGCCGGGCGTCATCGGCACGTCGCCGCGCGTCCGCTGCCCGACGACGACGGTGCGCACGGTCGGGCAGGAGGCGAGCGCCTCGTCGGCGTTCCGCTTCAGGGGGACGATCTGGCCGCGCCGGTAGGCCTCGTCCTGCGTGAGGAGGACCTCGCAGCGCATGTCGTTCAGGCGGTCGGCGAGCGACTCGGCCGAGAAGCCGCCGAAGACGACCGTGAAGGGCGCGCCGATGCGGGCGCAGGCGAGCATCGCGACCGGGAGGCCCGGGCTCATGCCCATGTAGATGCCGACCGGCGTCCCCTTCCGCACCCCGAGCGCCTTCAGGCCGTTCGCCGCCTTCACCACCTCCTCGAGGAGCTGGGCGTAGGTGACTGGCGCGCGCTCGCCGACGGGCTCGGCCTCGTAGTAGTAGGCGACCTTGTCGCCGCGTCCGGCCTCGACGTGGCGGTCGAGGCAGTTGTAGGTGACGTTGATCTTCCCCCCGAGGTACCAGCGGGCGTACGGGAGCTCCCACTCGTAGAGCGTCTCGAACGGCTCGAACCACGTCACCCGCTCGCGGCCCTGCCGCTCCCAGAACTCCTCGAAGGGGATGTCGTAGATCTCGGGCTGCGCGTTCGCCTGGGCAGCGAACTCGGGCGGAGGCGGGTAGCGCCGGCTCTCGAGGAGCAGGGTGTCGATCGCCTGGTCGCCCACGGTCACACCTCCAGGTCGTAGGGGCAGTCGGTCAGCCGCTCGCAGCCGTCCTCGGTGACGAGGAAGAGGTCCTCGACGCGGACGCCGCCGAAGCCGAAGCGGTAGAGGCCGGGCTCGATCGTGATGACGTCGCCCACGACGAGCTCCTCGCCGATCATCCCCAGGATCGGCGCCTCGTGCACCTCGAGGCCGACGCCGTGCCCGAGCCCGTGGATGAAGCCGTCCTGGAGCACCTCCCCGTCGGCCTTCGTGCGCTGGGTTGGGAAGCCTTCCTCCGCGAAGCGCTCACAGACGAGACGGTGGAGCTCCCGCCCGTCCACCCCGGCCCGCGCCTCGGAGGCGGCGAGCTCGAGCGCCTCGCGGCAGAGCGCGTGCCAGGAGCGGATCTCCTCGGGCGGGTCGCCGACGACGAGCGTCCGGGTGAGGTCGGCGTAGCAGGCAGACGCGAGGTCCATCGGCCACAGGTCGCAGACGACGGGCTCTCCCGGCGCGATCGGGCCCGACCCCATCTCGTGCCCGATGGCGGTCTGCGGCCCGTGGGAGACGATCATCTCGACGGCGACCGCGCCGAGCTCGAGGAAGCGGCCGAGGATCCGCTGCTTCACGAGCTCGCAGGTGAGGGGCTCGCCATCGAGGAGGAGCTGCCCGTCTGCCGGCTCGGCGCGCCGGAGGAGGTCGCGCGCGACCTCGAGGCCCGCCTCCGCGGCCCGCTGCGCGCGGCGGATCCCAGCGAGCTCGACCTCCGACTTCCGGCGGCGGCGGTCGTCGAAGAGCTTCTGGTCGACGCGAAGCTCGACGCCGTCGGCGCGCAGGGCCTCGGCGACGGCGAGCGGGAAGCCGGCGGGAACGGCCGCGGAGCGGATGCCGAGCCCAGCGGCGATCCGCCGCACGAGCTCGCCGAGGAAGGCCCGAGGATCGATCCCGCTGCGGCGAAGCTCGTCGAGCCCGAACTCCTCGAGCGGGTGCACCTCGAGGTCGAGCCCGAGCCCCTCGACCCGAGGCGCCTCGAGTGAGCTCACGGCGACGACGCGCCGCCCGTCGAGCTCGGCGTACGTGAAGGGGTCGGGGATGCCGAGCGGGATCTCGTGGCGGAGCTCGGGGATGCGCACCGTGTCGCCCACGACGAGGATGTTCACGGTCGCCGATCCTACCGCCGCGGGTAGAGTCCGCCCCGGTGGCCTCCCCGGTGAACGCCAACTTCGACGCCCTCCGCGAGCGCCTCGCGGAGGTCTCCGACCTCCACCGGACGCTCGGCGTCCTCGGCTGGGACCAGAAGGTGATGATGCCGCCCGGCGGCAACCCGGCCCGGGCCGAGGCGATGGCGACGCTCGGCCGCATCGCCCACGAGCGCTTCGTCGACGACGAGGTCGGTCGCCTCCTCGAGCGGCTCCGCCCCTTCGAGGAGTCCCACCCCTACGACTCCGACGAGGCGAGCATCGTCCGCGTCACGCGCCGCGACTGGGAGAAGGCGCGGAAGGTGCCGACGGAGCTCCGTGCGGAGATGATCCGCGCCGGCGCGATCGGCAACCAGGTGTGGGTAGAGGCGCGCAAGCGGAGCGACTTCGCGAGCTTCCTCCCCGTCCTCGAGCGCAACCTCGAGCTCAAGCGCCGCTACATCGAGTGCTTCGAGTGGGAGGACTCGCCGTACACCCCGCTCCTCGACGACTTCGAGCCCTTCATGACGACGACGGAGGTGGCGGAGGTGTTCGACGCCATCCGCCCCGTGCTCGTCGAGCTCGTCCGCGAGGCGCCACGCGTCGACGCGAGCTTCCTCGAGGGCTCCTTCCCCGTCGAGCGCCAGCAGGAGCTTGGGCGCCGGATTCTCGAGACGGTCGGCTTCGAGGACGGCTCCTGGCGGCTCGACACGACCGTCCACCCCTTCTGCACCTCCTTCTCGCGGCGCGACATCCGCCTCACGACCCGCTACGACGAGCGGCACCTCGACTCCCTGTGGTCGTCGCTCCACGAGGCGGGGCACGGCCTCTACGCGCACGGGATCGCGCCCGGGCTCGAGCGCACGCCGCTCGCCACCGCCCCCTCGCTCGGGCTCAACGAGTCGCAGAGCCGCACGTGGGAGAACCTCGTCGGCCGCAGCCGCCCCTTCTGGGAGCACTGGTACGGCCCGCTCCAGGAGACGTTCCCCGAGCAGCTCGCGGGCGTCGAGCTCGACGCCTTCCTCGCCGCCATCAACCGGGCCGAGCCGGGGCTCATCCGCGTCGAGGCGGACGAGACGACGTACTCGCTCCACATCATCCTCCGCTTCGAGCTCGAGCGGCAGCTCGTCGAGGGCACGCTCGCCCCGAAGGACGTCCCCGAGGCGTGGAACGAGGGCATGCGGGAGCTCCTCGGCGTCGAGGTGCCCGACGACGCGCGTGGCGTCCTCCAGGACATCCACTGGTCGTACGGAGGCATCGGCTACTTCCCGACGTACGCGCTCGGCAACGTCATCTCGCTCCAGATCTGGGCGGTCGTCCGCAAGGCGATCCCCGACCTCGACGCCCAGCTCGCCGCCGGCGAGCTCGGGGAGCTCTCGCGCTGGCTGACCGAGAACCTCTACGCGCTCGGCCGCAAGCTCACCCCGAAGGAGACGCTCGAGCGGCTCACGGGAACCCCCCGCATCGACCCCGAGCCGTACCTCGTGTACCTGCGGGAGAAGCTCGCGGCGCTGCCGGCCGGTGCGTGAGCTGGTCGCAGCAGCGCTCGTCGTGAACGGCGAGCGGCGGCTCGTCGAGGTCGAGCCGCGGACGCTCCTCGTGCAAGCGCTCCGCGACGGCCTCGGCCTCACCGGCGCGCACGTCGGCTGCGACACGAGCCAGTGCGGGGCGTGCACGGTGCTCCTCGACGGACGGGCGGTGAAGAGCTGCACACTCCTCGCGCTCCAAGCCGAGGGCGCCGAGATCACGACGATCGAAGGCCTCGCGGCGAACGGCGGGCTCCACCCCCTCCAGGCGGCGTTCGTCGAGCACCACGGCCTCCAGTGCGGCTTCTGCACGCCGGGGGTGATCCTCACCGCGCTCGACCTCCTCTCGCGCGACCCGGACCCCGACGAGACGACCATCCGGCACGCGCTCCGGGGCAACCTCTGCCGCTGCACCGGCTACCAGGGGATCGTCGAGTCGGTGCGCGCGGCCGCGGAGGCGCTCCGGTGATCCCAGCATCCTTCCGCTACCACCGCGCGACCTCGCTC
>JAVQXS010000085.1:0-6734 GCA_033578065.1 Thermoleophilia bacterium | reverse complement strand
GCGAGACCCAGACGTCCCGAGGGTCGCGGCTCCCTTGAGGTCGCCGGCCGAGCGACCCGCGAGCGCGCGCGGCAGGCTGTGTACAGGTTCTGTATAAGATGAACCCGTGCCTGCGTGGCTCGCGTCCTCCGTGTCGAGTCGTCGCTCGAAGTTCGTCGTGCTCGGCCTCTGGGTTCTCGTCCTCCTCGCGCTCGCGCCGCTCGCGAGCCGGTTTGAGTCCGTGCAGCGCAACGAGGCCTCGAGCTTCCTGCCGGAGAGCGCCGAGTCGGTCGCCGTCCTCGAGGCCTCGAAGCGCTTCCCCTCGGGCGAGGTCGTACCGGCAGTCGTCGTCTTCCGTGACGACGCGGGGCTCGGCTCCGACGGCCGCGCTGCGGTCACGCGCGCCCGAGAGGAGATCGCGAGGGCATCGGTCGAGGGCGTGAAGGAGCTTCCGCCGCCGACGTTCTCCGAGGACGGGAAGGCGGCGATCGTCGTCGTCCCCGTCGACTTCCGAGGCGACGAGGACCTCCTCGTTCGGGCCGTCGAGGAGGTCCGGGAGATCGCGGCCGACGCTGCCAGCGAGGGGCTCGAGGTTCGCGTGACTGGCCCGGCCGGCTTCTCCGCCGACGCGACGAAGGTCTTCGAGGGCGTGAACACGACCCTCCTCTACGCGACGGCCACGCTCGTCCTCGTCCTCCTCGTCCTCATCTACCGGAGCCCGATCTTCTGGGCGCTGCCGCTCCTCGCCGTGCTCTTCGCGGAGTTCGTCGTGCGCGGGCTCGGCACCCTGATGGCCGAGGCGGGGGTGGTCATCAACGGCCAGACAGGCGGAATCCTCCTCGTCCTCGTGTTCGGTGCGGGCACCGACTACGCGCTGCTCCTCACCGCTCGGTATCGCGAGGAGCTCCGCCGGGTCGAGGACCGCCACGAGGCGATGCGGGTCGCTGTACGCCAGGGTGCGCCGGCCATCGTCGCCTCCGCGGGCACCGTCGTCGCCGCCCTCCTCTGTCTCACGCTCGCCGATGTGAGCTCCACCTCCGGTCTCGGCCCGGTCGGCGCGATGGGCGTTGCCGTCGCCGCGATCGCGATGCTGACGCTCCTGCCGGCGCTCCTCCTCATCGGCGGACGGAGGGCGTTCTGGCCCTTCGTCCCGCGCTACGGCGACGAGGAGAGGACCGGCCGCGGCTTCTGGAGCGCCCTCGGCGCGCGGATCGAGCGACGGCACCGACGGGTGTGGATCGCGACCGCGCTCGCGCTCGGGGCGATGGCTCTCGGCCTCGTGACGCTCGACGACGACCTCGTGACGACGGACATCTTTCGCGGCTCGGTCGAGTCGGTCGAGGGCCAGCGACTGCTCGAGGAGTCGTTCCCGGCGGGGGCCGGCGCTCCGACCACGGTGCTCGTGCGCGAGCCCGCGCGCCTCGACGCCGTGCTCGCGGCAGCGAAGGCCTCGCCGGAGGTCGCCTCCGTCGGCCCGCCGGAGACGGGCGAGCCGGGCGTCCGCTTCGAGGTCGTGCTCAGGGAGGACCCGTACAGCGAGGCCGCCTACCGATCGATCTCCAGGCTCCGCGACGACCTTCGCGCGGCTGCGGGAGACGCCGTCCTCGTCGGCGGCCCGAGCGCGGAGGAGGCGGACCTCCGAGCCGCCACGAGGCGCGACACGAAGCTCCTCATCCCGCTCGTGCTCCTCGTCGTGTTCGCGATCCTCGTGCTCCTGCTCCGCGCGCTGACGGCGTCGGTCGTGCTCATGGCGACCGTCGTGCTCTCGTTCTTCGCGGCGATCGGCGGCTCGCTGCTCCTCTTCGAGCTCTTCGCCGACTTCCCGGGCGAGGATCCGGGCTACCCGCTCATCGCCTTCATCTTCCTCGTCGCGCTGGGCGTCGACTACAACATCTTCCTCATGGCGCGCGTCCGCGAGGAGGCGCTGACGCTGCCGACGCGTGAGGCGATGCTGAAAGGCCTGGCGGTGACCGGGGGCGTGATCACCTCCGCCGGGATCGTGCTCGCGGGCACCTTCTCGGTGCTCGCCGTGCTCCCGCTCATCGTGCTCACCCAGGTCGGCCTCACCGTCGCCTTCGGCGTGCTCCTCGACGCCCTCGTCGTCCGCTCGGTGCTCGTCCCTGCGTTGACGTTCGACCTCGGCGAGCGCACGTGGTGGCCATCGAGGCTCGCCAGGCGAGGACGCGGTGCCCGGGGAGAGCGACCATCCGAGGTGGCCGCAGCATCCGACGCCTGAGACGGTGATCGGTCTTGACGCGCCGTACGGGGAGCAGCGCGTCTCGGTTGCCGTCCCTCCGGTTCCCGGTGACGAGGGAGGGGCACGTCGCCTCGCAGCCGCGTACTGGCAAGAGGTGGCGAGCTTCTCCCGCGGGCTCGTCCGTGTGCGCGACCGAGGCTGCGGCCCCGAGCTCCGGCTCATCGGCCTTCTCCCGCTCCTGCGCTTCGGCGTCCCGACGACGTCTGTGACTGACGATGTCGTCGAGTGCCGCTGCCCGATCCGGGGAGGCCTGCTCGCCGCCGCACCGGGTGGGTTCCTCGTCCTCTCCCAGCGGGGCGCTGGGCCAGCGGAGGTGTCGATCGCCGTCGAGGACTTCACGGCACGTCTCGCCGTCGGCGGCTCGAGAGGCCTCCGGCGCCGACTCTTCGACCTGCTCCAGGTGCCGCTGCACGAGCGGATCGGACGGCGCTACCTCGCCCGTGCCGCGAGAGGGGAGCTGTGAGGGTCACCGTCCTCGGGGCCTCGGGGGTCATCGGCCGAGCGCTCGTCGCCGAGCTCGCCAGCCGACACGAGGTGGTCGCCGTCTCGCGGCGAGCACGTCCGAGGGCGGATGGCGTCACGTGGGTGGTCGCGGACGCCACGCGCGCGGAGACGCTCGACGTGGCGCTCTCGGGAAGCGAGATCGCCTTCTACCTCGTCCACTCCCTCGGCGCGCGGGAGTTCGAGCGAGTCGACCGCCTCGCGGCCGCAAACGTGGCCCGAGCGGCTGAGCGGAACGGTCTCCGCCAGATCGTCTACCTCGGCGGGCTCGGGGACGACGATCCCGATCTCTCCCCCCATCTCCGCAGTCGCCACGAGACAGCCGTCGCGCTCGCGAGCGGCTCCGTGCCGGTGACGACGCTCCGGGCTGCGATGGTCGTGGGGCGCGACAGCGCGGCCTTCGAGACGATCCTCGCTCTCGTCGATCGGCTGCCGGCGATGGTCTGTCCCCGTTGGGTGTCGACGCCCACGCAGCCGATCGCGCTCGAGGACGCCGTCGCCTACCTCGCAGCTGTCGCCGGTCTCGAGCAGGCGCTCGGCGCCACGTTCGACATCGGCGGCCCCGAGGTCATGAGCTACCGGGAGATGATCGAGCGGATCGGGGCGCTCCGGGGTCGGCGGCCGCGCATCGTCGAGGTGCCGGTGCTCACTCCGAGACTCTCGTCGTGGTGGCTCCACCTCGTCACCCCCGTGCGCGCGTCCGTCGCGCGCCCCCTCATCGAGGGCCTCCGCAACCCAACGGTGGTCCGTGACGAGCGGATTCGCGAGCTCGTGCCGCTGCCGCTGACCGGCTTCGACGAGGCGGTGCGACGGGCGCTCGCCCGCGACCACGGACGAGAACGAGGGTGAGGGCGGCTTCGGCCTACGAGCGAGGAGCAGTGCCCTCGACGAGCGCGAGGAGGCCCTCGAGCTCCTCGCGTGTCGCTCTCGCCATCGTCCTCGTGGGGAACGGCGCTGCGACGCGCATGAGAAGCGATCGTGGGCGAAGCGACCAGTCCATAGTGACGAGCGTCCCGTCGCCGTCGGGCTCGAGCAGGACGTGCGCCAGCGACCACCGTGTGCGCTATACCTCATCCATGGGCCGCTCGAAGCCCGTCGAGCAGATCGATCGCGTCGTCATCCGCTTCGCAGGCGACTCCGGGGACGGGATGCAGCTCACGGGCGACCGCTTCACGAGCGAGACCGCCGTCTTCGGCAACGACCTCGTCACGCTCCCAGACTTCCCAGCGGAGATTCGCGCGCCTGCGGGCTCGCTCCCGGGCGTGTCGGGCTTCCAGGTGCACTTCGCCGACCACGACATCCTCACGCCCGGCGACCAGCCGAACGTCCTCGTCGCCATGAACCCGGCGGCGCTCAAGGTCAACCTCCCCGACCTGCCGAAGGGAGCGACGATCATCGTCAACACGGACGCCTTCAACGAGCGCAACCTCCAGAAGGCGGGCTACGAGACGAACCCGCTCGAGGACGGGTCGCTCGCCGACTACCACGTGCACGCCGTCGCCCTCACCTCGATGACCGTCGAGGCGCTCAAGGATGTCGAGGGGATCACCTCCCGCGAGGCGGAGCGCTCGAAGAACTTCTTCGCGCTCGGGCTCATGTCGTGGCTCTACCACCGACCGACCGAGGGAACGCTCGCATTCATCGAGCGGAAGTTCGCCCGTCGACCCGAGATCGTGGAGGCGAACACGAAGGCGTTCAAGGCCGGCTGGAACTACGGCGAGACCTCGGAGGACTTCGCCGTCTCCTACGAGGTCGCGCCGGCGCAGCTCCGTCCTGGCACGTACCGGCAGATCTCGGGCAACACCGCCCTCTCGTACGGCCTTGTCGCGGCGAGCGTGCTCTCCGGCCTCCCGCTCTTCCTCGGGGCGTACCCGATCACGCCTGCCTCGAGCATCCTCGAGGAGCTCGCCTCGCTCAAGCACTTCGGGGTGCGGACGTTCCAGGCCGAGGACGAGATCGCGGCCTCCGGGGCGGCGCTCGGCGCCTCGTTCGGCGGAGCGCTCGGCGTCACCGCATCGGCTGGACCTGGCGTCGTCCTCAAGTCGGAGACGGTCGGGCTCGCGGTCGCGCTCGAGCTCCCCCTCGTCGTCATCGACGTCCAGCGGGCAGGGCCCTCGACGGGGATGCCGACGAAGCCCGAGCAGGCGGACCTCCTCATGGTGCTCTTCGGTCGCAACTCGGAATCGCCCGTCCCGGTGGTCGCGCCGGCCACCCCTTCGGACTGCTTCGCGATGGCGATCGAGGCCGCGCGCATCGCGCTCAAGTACCGGACCCCAGTCTTCCTCCTCTCCGACGCCTACCTCGCGAACGGCTCGGAGCCGTGGCGGATCCCCGAGCTCGCCGACCTCCCGGACATCTCCGTCGAGTTCGCGCGACCGGGCGAGAGCCCGTTCCTCCCGTACGCGCGCGACCCCGAGACGCTCGCGAGGCCGTGGGCGATCCCAGGCACGCCCGGCCTCGAGCATCGAATCGGTGGTCTCGAGAAGGAGCACGAGACCGGCAACGTGTCGTACGACCCGGACAACCACGACCTCATGGTTCGGCTCCGCGCGGAGAAGGTGGCGGGGATCGCGGACGACATCCCCGAGCTCGAGGTCGACGATCCCGAGGGAGCAGACACCCTCGTCCTCGGCTGGGGCTCGACGTACGGGGCGATCGCGGCTGCTGCCCGCCGCGTGCGCGCGACCGGCCGGAAGGTGGCGGTCGCCCACCTCCGCTACCTCAACCCCTTCCCGCGCAACACCGGCGACGTCCTGCGCGCGTACGAGAAGGTGCTCGTCCCCGAGGTGAACCTCGGGCAGCTCCGGATGCTCCTCCGCGCGCGCTACCTCGTCGATGCGCGCGGCTACAACAAGGTGCGCGGGCGGCCGCTGCGGGCAGGCGAGGTCGCGGACGCGATCACGGAGCTCGTGGACGCATGACCGGCGGCGACGGGGGCCTCGTGCAGCTCACCGCGCGCGACTTCAAGTCGGATCAGGAGGTGCGCTGGTGCCCAGGCTGCGGGGACTACGCGATCCTCAACGTCGTCCAGGCCTTCATGCCCGAGCTCGGCATCCCACGCGAGCGGATCGTGTTCGTGTCGGGGATCGGGTGCGCGGCGCGCTTCCCGTACTACATGCAGACGTACGGGATGCACGCCATCCACGGCCGCGCGCCAGCCATCGCGACGGGCCTCGCGGCGTCGCGGCCCGACCTCTCCGTCTGGGTCGTGACCGGCGACGGTGACGCGCTCTCGATCGGCGGCAACCACCTCATCCACGCGCTCCGGCGGAACGTGAACGTCAAGATCCTCCTCTTCAACAACCGCATCTACGGGCTCACGAAGGGGCAGTACTCGCCCACCTCCGAGCTCGGCAAGGTGACGAAGTCGACGCCGATGGGATCGCTCGACCACCCGTTCAACCCGCTCTCGGTCGCGATCGGCGCGGAGGCGTCCTTCGTGGCGCGGGCGATCGACACAGACAAGCGGGGTCTCGCCTCCGTGCTCGAGGCGGCGGCGCGCCATCGCGGGGCCGCCTTCGTCGAGATCCTCCAGAACTGCAACATCTACAACGACGGTGCCTTCGACGGCGTCCGCGAGGATCGGACGAACCGCATCTACCTCGAGCACGGTCGACCGATCCGCTTCGGGGCGGGGGGCGAGAAGGGCGTCATCCAGCACGAGGATGGCTCGGCCCAGGTCGTCGCAGTGGACGAGGTGGGGGAGGAGGCGCTCCTCGTGCACGACGCGGCGCACCGCGAGCCGAGCCTCGCCTTCGCCCTCTCGCGCATCACCTTCGAGACGGACGGCGCCGTTCCGCTCGGCGTGTTCCGACAGGTGGAGCGAGAGGTGTACGACGAGCTCATGCAGGGGCAGCTCGACGCGGCGGTGGCGCAGCACGGCCGGGGCGACCTCGCCGCCCTGCTCCGCTCGGGAGACACCTGGACCGTGTCGTAGGCGCGGGCGATCGGCGGAGGCCCACCACGCGCTCGGCGCCGAGGTCTCTCGTACCCTGTG